>JAJYPW010000009.1 GCA_021795055.1 Thermoplasmata archaeon | reverse complement strand
GATGCACTGAGCATCTCAATCAGACTGCACCAGGAATCAAAGCCGGGAACAGTATCAATACCGGATGACGGATCAGTGATATACGGCAGGTTCGTGAGGCACCAGTGGGTCTTTGCATCAAGGGAGTTTCTGGAAGACCTCTATGCCCTGCGCTGGTATGTATTCAACCCGGCAGTTTTCACCTTTCTTTCCAAGATCCCGGAGGACGGCATTACCGAAACTGAGGCAGAAAAGACGCTTGGCTATGACAGAAACCTTGCAAGGCAGTTTCTGCGCGAACTTGAATATAGGCTATCAGTCTACAGGACACCATCGGGCCGCTACTTCAAGCTGTTTGGCAGTATTGAACCTGGGGACCGGAACAGGGCATTCCTGAACATAGTCGAAAAATATGGCCCGGTTACCCAGAGAGAAATCTCCTCATATTTCTGGTTTGAGGTCACAGACTCCATGACGTCCCTATGCAAGTCAGTCTACAATGATGGGGAAAGATATCTTGCCGCATCCGGTAGCTTCGAGGATAAGAAAACAGACGCAATCCTCCCTATACGTGATCCATTTGGAATATATTTCTCAAGGATTTATTCATCGGATAACATAAACGCGGTGTATATCAAAGGCGGAAAACCTTCGGGTGATCTCCATTTTTCATATTCTGGAGGTATCTTATGGGTTGACTCTGTTGAAGTCCAGTCCGAAAACCTTGAGGAGTTCTCTGAAGTCCTTCTGGGATTCGCCAGCTCATTATCGGCAGCCGGTATAGTGCTGAGAGGCAACGTTCTCCCCGAGGAAAGAGACGGATGGCATGTTTCCAGGGAGATGGGCACGGCAGTGTACGGCGACATAGATCTTCTTGGGGATTCAGGCATACTGATCACAACAGCCCTCTTCCTCCCGGAACTTGGCAACAGAATGGATCATGTGTACACAAGGATAAGCCAGAAACTGGTGGGTATCAGGAACTGGGGGGATGCCAGCAGGTTTGGCATCAGGGTTGAGGACTTCAACAGTTATGTTGACTCTAACCTGCTCTTTCAGTTCATGGGCCCTTTTGGAGTCTCATCATACGCAACTACTGAAGTCATCTCCCTTTACAGGGCGATCAGGGGGTATAAACCAAATGCGGACGAGGAGAAAGTGCTCAGGGTCATCATGGAATCCGACGGCGTTTACGAAAAGGACCTGCGGTTTGAACTCCCGTTTGATCAGCCAAGAATAAGGGAACTTGTGGATTCGCTCTACAGGAATTGCATCATATGCAGGGGCACTGGGAGAAAGCTGATTTACGTGGTCGAATCCGTGAAGAGGGAGGAGGCTCTTCGCATGATCATCAGCTTCCTTGTGGGCACCTTCGGCTTCACTACACCAGATCTTGTGTCAGAGGTCACTGGTTACAGCGATATCCCGACCATAACAACGGAATTGAAGAAGCAGACCGGGATCAGGGTCGGAGTGACAGACAGCAACAGGGTATTCTACTACAGCCCCGAGTCTTTCAAAAGGAAGGTCGATCCCAGAGAAACCATCCTGGTGAACAAGGAATTCCTGTACTTTTACCTGAAGGACCTTATTCCAAAGGATGTCATGAGGGGAAGGGGAAATTACTATTTCGACGGAAAGACCATCTCAGGATTGCTTAACATCCAGTTTACTGGCAAAATTGCCAGGGTGAAGGAGGCAAAGGGCGAGGTTGACCGAGCAGGAGTACAGACCATTCTGTCAAAGGCAGGCTATCTTTCGAGAAAGACCTGAGATCACGGGACCTTTCAGGTTTAGCACCCATTGAACGAACCGTCCGTTGCTCCGAGAATTAATAAGTGCTCCTTCAATAACCCATCATGCCATTCGAAAACGAAAACACATTTCTGAAATACCGCGGTACCGGCAGGGAGGAAGAATTTCACACCAGGTATGAAAAAGCACTGCAAGAATGTGAGAAGTACTTTGGCAAGGAATACCCGAATATCGTTGTCCATGACGTAACGGAAGAAAAGAAGATTATCGACATATCGCCCATCAACGGGAAGGAAATCCTGAAAATGCAAAATGCCAGCGTCGCCACACTAGACATGGCACTCGACATCCTAGAGGATTCATACAGGAAATGGTACGATTTTGGTTATCTGGCAAGGGCAAGGATTTTTTTGAAGGCCGCCGACATCATGTCCGAAAGGAAGTTTGATTTCGCTGCCCTGCTTGCATGGGAAAACGGCAAGAACAGATTCGAGGCTATGGGGGACGTCGATGAGGCGATCGATTTCCTGAGATACTATGCGATCAACCTGATAGAGAACCAGGGATTTATGAGGTTCACAGGCAAGGCATATTCCAATGAGGAGAGCATCAGCGTGATGAAGCCCTATGGAGTTTTCGCGGTGATCGCACCCTTCAACTTCTTTTCCATAACAGTCGGAATGACCGCAGGGCCATTGCTTGTGGGAAATTCTGTCGTGCTCAAGCCATCCAGCGATATACCTCTTGCCTCGTATCTCTTTGTCAGGCTTCTTCATGAAGCAGGTGTCCCGAAGGAGAACCTCGCATTTCTTTCTGGAAGCGGAAGCCAGATAGGAGATCCCATAGTAATGGACAGAAGGATTAACGGGATCCTGTTTACTGGGTCGAGAAGCACCGGTATCAGGATTTTCCAGAATGCGAACAGGGATTCACCCAAGGTTGTGATAACGGAGATGGGTGGCAAGGATGCCATCATAGTTTCCGATAAAGCCAACCTGCAGAAGGCAATAGAGGGGGTCTACAGGTCTGCATTTGGCTACTCCGGCCAGAAATGCAGTGCTTGTTCAATAGTGTACGCACAGTCAGGAATCTATGACAGCTTTGTGAAGGGGCTGGTTGAGAGAACCAAAAAGGAAGAGCCAAAGGATCCAAGGAAAAGGGATGCGTTCTCAACTCCGGTGGTAAACAAGGAGGCGTTCCTAAAGTTCAAGGAAATTTCATCGAAGCTTCCGGCAGAGGGAAAGGTACTGACCGGGGCCAAGACTCTTGACACCGAGGGATACTACTGCTACCCTACTGTCGTGGCTGATCTGAAGGAAAACTCATTCGTGCTGAAGGACGAACTTTTCCTCCCAGTGCTGGCTGTCAGGAAAGTGGCAAGCGTCAAAGAGGCAGTTGAAGAGATTAACAGATCAGACTACGGGCTTACAGGCGGCATCTTTACTGAGGATCAGGGCGAGATAGACTATTATTTCAGCCATGTGGACGTAGGAGTAATATACGCCAACAGGTCAGTAGGCGGTTCTACCGGTGCGATGGTTGGTTCCCAGCCATTTGTCGGATGGAAGATGAGCGGCGTTTCGGGAAAGGGGACCGGATCGTTCTATTACCTTCAGCAGTTCCTCAGGGAGCAGTCCCAGACAGTAGTTCACTGAAACCGGTTTGCAGGGCCGTGATGCTCTGCACCCTCACGATTTTTTCAATACCCAACCCCCCAGCGATCAGCTGGGCAAGTTCAGAAGCAAGAATTCTCTCGGCTGGAATATACTCGGAAAGATCAACCGCTCTTCCCATAACTTCAGAACCGAACCCGCATGGGTTAATCTTCTCGAAATAAGACATTTCGGTCCTTACATTGAGGGAAAGCCCATGTCCTGTCACGCCCTTTTGCACCGATACCCCGTAGGAACACAGCTTCCGGCCGCTTGACCATGTTCCCAGATGGTCACCGAGCAGGTTCTCGGCAGAAATCCCGTAATTTGCCAGGGAACCCGACACGGACGATTGAAGTATTTCCATGTATCTGCGCAGAGTGAAATTCTTTTCCTCTATGTTCACCACGGGGTAGATATTTATCTGCCCGGGGCCGTGGTAGGTTATCCCCCCACCCCGGTTAAGCCTGACCAGTTCTACAGATTTGTCCAGAAGATCGCTTTCCCTGTACCTTATTCCTGCTGTGTAAACGTGATCATGAAACACTACAAGCATGGAATCTCCAATTTTCTCTTCCTGCCTTTCCCTTATCAGCATTTCCTGATAACTAAGGAAGGTCCGGTAGTCGAGCTTTTGGTAATCTGTTATGATTCCTGGAGGGATCACAGTTTGCAATCGCAGGTCCATATAAATCGTTTGACAGGCCTCGCTTTAAAGATTAATACTGACGCAACCATGGAGTTTATGTGGAAGATCGCAGCGTTACCCAGCTCCTGATACTGTCATCCCTGCTGGAAAACAGGACGTCGCTGAAAGAAATTGCCCAGGGAATGGGCATGACGAGGCAGGCAGTTTCATATCACATCAGGAATCTCAGGAGATCCGGATATACAGGTGACGGCAACAGGATAACCCCCGAAGGAGTTGAATTCCTGTATGCAGGCCTGAGCGGGCTCAGGGATCACATTTCAAAGACCATAGGGAAACTGGATAATGCACAGGTCTGGGAGGCATTTGCCGATGATGATCTCAACCTGGGCGCGAAGGTGTACCTGAGGATGAGGGACGGCATGCTTCATGCGTCAAGAAGCGAGAAATCCGATTCCTGTGCAGTCTGTATGCTGGACGCAAGGAAGGGTGAAGTTACCGGGGTATCCTCAATAAGTGGAATAATCCCGCTTACGCCGTCGCAGCTCACAGTTATCCTGCTGCCCGACATAGAGAAAATCAAAAGCTTCGAGTCTCTTATGCATGATACTGCCAGTAAAATGCCTGGCGATCAGTGTTACGTTTGTACCGTCGGGGAACTGGCCAATTATGTGGCCAGGTCACTGTTAAAGCAGAATTTTTCAACATTTGGATCGATGGAAAGCGCATTTGACGCGGCACAGAGAGGTGTAAGATCGGTTATACTCGTTACCAGGAGAAGGTTCGCATATGAGTCATTGAGACTGGAAACGCTCATTTCCGGGCATCCGGACGTGAAGATGAGCGTTGTGGAAATATAACTAACCAGACTACTATATATATACAATTATACAACTTGATAAATGAAAAGAGGACCTAAGGTAGCCCGATTATATTCAGGCTCATAAATTTTGTACACATACCCCCTTTCGGTAAAATATTTAAATACAAGACATTTATTAGTGTGACTCATAGAGGGCATCAAATTGGAGGATGATGAAGGTGACCGTAGGGGTCCAAATAATAGCGGATCTTTACGGCATAGATGAGGATTTGATATCTGAGTCTGGAAAGCTGTACGATATCATAGAGAATGCGGTAAAAGTGGGAAAACTCACGAAGATATCGTCGGATTATTATCAGTTTCAGCCCAGAGGTGTTAGCGGCATAGTTCTACTGGCCGAATCCCACCTGTCTTTCCACACCTGGCCTGAACATGGTCTGGTGACGCTGGATATCTACACTTGCGGGGATCCTGAAAACGCAGACGCTGCATTTAACTACATTGTTTCCGTCCTTGCGCCCACGTCAGTAGAATACAAGAAGCTGAGCAGGGGAAACCTGATTACTGAAGACGTTAAAGTGCTGAAGCCTCAGCATGTGATTCTGCACTAGGCCCTTGTTCCCCAGAACATATTTTCCTTTCTTTTTATCTTTATAATTTCCTCTAAAGTTTTGAGGGTTTCACTGTCAAGATTCATTTCGCGCACATGCTTTACGGCTTCCTCGTTCATGTCCACGTACAGTGTTTCTCCAGGGTGAATCTGCCTGTTGATAGTCACCCCGTCAATGGCGACGGAAACTTCAGAACCGGTCTCCGCAAATTTCTTGCTGATCTCCTCATCTCTTATGCTCTTGATTAATCCGCCGTACCTTCCGTCTGATTTAATCAGGGAGTCGCCTACCTTTATCCTTCCCGACATGACCTTTACGCCAGCTATGACGGGCTTTGTAGTCCTGAAAATGTGATCCTCCATTATTACGATCCTTGACGGAACCGGGTAAGAGGATTTCTTCATCTCCTCAAATTCTGACTTCTTCTGCTTTATCCATTCCTGCGTCTGCTGGACAATTGAATATATGACCTCGCCTGCAACTATCCCTATGTCCGCGGTCATTGAAGCTTCCTTTGCATCCGGGAGCAGGTTCACATTGAATCCGAGGATAATCCGATCCTCAGCCTTGGGTAACGTGGAGACATCGAGTACATCTCTTTTTGAAACGTCCCCTATGGCGGCCTGTCTCACTGATATGCCGTTTTGGTTCAGTTCATAACAGAGTGCTTCGAGTGATCCAAGTGCATCAGCCTTTACAAGAACTCCATTTGGAGCAAGATTAATGTTGACCGAAGACTGCTTCCTGATCTCCTCGAATGCATGCCTCGGATCTTTTTTGACAACGATGAGCGGTGATCCGGATATAACGTCAATCCTGTCTGAAATGACAATCCTCACGCCTGTTGCCGCAGAGACCCTTTCTCTTTCTGCAAGCGATGTAGCCTTTCTTCCCCTGTTGACCTGCATCGATTTGATCTTGGTCAGGCGGGGACCTTCTGCGGAATTTACCGCAATGGCGTCACCAACCTTCAACTTGCCCTGGTAAAGCACCGTATCAAGCACGGTACCAACGGAAGATTCCCTCTTGACCTCTATGACAGTTCCAAGGCCATTGCCGGACTTCACGGAGATTTCCGCCTCAAGATACCTCTGGGCAAGGCCTGAAATGACCATCAGGAGATCCGGAATTCCAATTCCATTCTTTGCGCTAATCGGAACAATGGAAATCGTCTTAGAGAAATCAGTTATCCGATCATACTTGTCTGCGTTGAAACCATTCTGGAAGAGTTCGCTGACGAGGTTGTAAATCTTGGCATCCAGTGCGTCCACGTATTCCTGCCTCTGCATCTTCAGGAAATCACCGAAGGTCCTGTTCTTTGCATCAACGTAAAGATCAATCAGATCGAGTTTGTTTGCGGCAACAACGAATGGGGTCTTGAACTTTTTCAGTATGTTCATTGATTCCACAGTCTGAGGCATGACGCCATCATTCACGTCAACGACAAGCACAGCAATATCGGCAAGCGCGCCTCCTCTGGCTCTCATGTTGGAAAAAGCAACATGGCCGGGTGTATCAATGAAAAGAAGGCCCGGTATCCTGAGCCTGCCGCCCTTTAATATATCCTTTGCTATTTTCTCGATTTTCTGGGCATCAATATCAGTTGCACCTATTCGTTGTGTAATACCACCAGCTTCATTCTTTGCAAAGGTAGTCCCCCTGATGTAATCAAGCAAGGTGGTCTTTCCATGGTCAACATGGCCCAGCACGCACACAATGGGCTGCCGCAGCGTTTTAGATTCCATACCGACCTCTCAGATCAGGTTTTCGCCTTCAATCTGATAGTCTAATATCTCTTGGTTGTTGAAATATATTGGCACCTCATGCTGATAACTTTCTTCTGAGTCTGAGGCGTGAACAAGCGTGTACTGGATGCCGTTGGAATAATCGCCCCTTATGGTTCCTGGTGCAGCCTTTGAGCCGTCGGTTACTCCGAGTAGGTTTCTGACAACCTGGATACATTCCCGCCCCTCCAGGACCATTGCGATGATTGGGGAAGAAATGATGTACGATACCAGATCGCCGAAGAACGGTTTGCCCTTATGCACGGCATAGTGTTTTTCCGCCTGCTCCCTGTTGAGTTTCACCATTTTCATCGCAATAATCTTCAGTCCTTTGTGTTCAAAGCGAGAAATTATCTCTCCAGAAAGTCGTCTTTTCAAGGCATCCGGTTTGATCAATACCAGGGTCCTGCTGCCTGTCATTTTTGCTTCACTGTGTTTTGGTTGTCTTGTGCGACTTCCTTATATTCTGAAATTCGGAGGTCCAGCGAACGCGCCTGGGCACTCTATGCATTGAAAGCATGTTTATCCTGCATTTTCTGCTGCAGAAATTATAAAATGCCCCATCTTTCTTGATATAAACCGTCCCGGCGCCCGGTTCAATGATGGAACCGCAAAATGAGCAATTTCGGACAACCATTTTATCACCTTATGGAAAGCTTTCTGGCTTCTCTTGCTGTTTCCCTTAGCATCAGGATGTCGCCAACCCTTACAGGGCCTATGACGTTCCTTGCAATGATTCTGCCCTGATCTCTGCCAGATAGCACTCTAACTTTGACAGTAGTGGCTTCTCCGGCCATACCGGTTCTTCCCATCAGTTCGAGGACTTCTGCAGGAGTAGCTTCATCTGCCATTGGCGCACCTACTTCTTGAGCTTGGAAATCTCCCCAACAATCTTGTTGAAAAGATCCGCGCTCTTTCCATAATCCACTATTGAAATTGAAGCGGATGAGGCAATACCCACCCTGCTTCCGAGATCGGCCTTCTTCTTAACGTATGCGAAAGGCACCTTTCTCTCCTCACATAGTGTGGGAAGGTAAAAAACAACCTCCGGAGGAGAAACATCCTCAGAAATGATCACTATCTTGCTCTCCCCCCTCTCGATCGACTTGATTACTTCATTTGTTCCCTTCTTGATTTTACCGTTCCTGAAAGAATTCTCGACTAAGTCTAGGCAATCCTTCTCCAATACATCAGGAGTCTGAAACTTTACATATGACTGGTTTTCCATATTAGCTCCCTCACTTTGAGCAGTCCGTCAAGCTAAGAAGTTATTTATAGTTTTCACAGACACGAACAAAAAAAACGAGTTCGACTACTGCGGATAATCTGTACTTGCAACCTCAAGTGCACGGACAAATTCCTTTGGGATACCCCTCTCAATCAGGTAGTCCCATCCAGGTATGAGTCCACCAAAAATTGCCGTATTTACTATCTCTGTGAGTGAAATGTATCTGGTGCCTGGAGCCTGAAATGTGCCAAGAAGCCATGGAGGTACATGGAAATAATTTCTGAACCTCCCCGGGACAACATCCAGAAAGAGTTCGGTCAGGAGATTAGAGATATGCATGTTGTAATACCACTTCCTTGGGACCGGGGAAAGAAAATGATCGCTGGGCTCGTATACATTCCATTTGATGCCATACAGCATCTCAGTTCCTTTGAAAGTGCAGGTTCCTCCGAAATCATCCGCATCTGTCTGCGGGGGGTATTCCTCAAGACCTGTGACCTTGTTAATTACCCTGGCGTTATACTTCGAATAGAGGGATGCCAGGTTCCTGTTGATCAAGTTCTGCAGTTCTCCCTGCTCAGTTTCATTCAGGGAATTATCATTGAAAATGCGATCGAGCAACTCGCCGTACTCAGCGCTGGAGGAATTTAGGATGATCTTCAGATAGGAATTGAATGCTTCAGAAGACATATACCCGACCTCGAATGAACAAATGAATGTGGTTATATAAATATTAACTATCGAGACGGTAACCATTATCCTTTGCAGGCGCGCGTCTGATGTTCAATCCTAAACATGTTCAGATGCGTTAAGAGAACAGGGTGATTGGTAAAGTTATTGGCCGCTGTGCAGCATGCCATTGAAATCTACCATCTTCTGGCAGTTTAAGCAGGTTTTCCCTTCTTAACGACATTGCGAGCTGGATTGCAGGTGTATTCACACCCGTCGCTTCATAGGTCAGCAGTCTTGCGTAGATTCATAAGCGATGCCACGCAATGAATTTTATATCGCGCACCATTTCGAAAGAGATGGAGTTAAGCAGGAACGAAACCCTTGTACTGAAATTTCTTTCGGCGCTGCCGGATAATTTCGTGATCGAACGCAACATAGCTATTGGGGGGCTGGATGAAAGGGCTGTTTCAAGCGCAGTCTCCTATCTGATCCAGAAGGACCTGGTTGCTTATCGATTTGAAACAACGCCAGAATATTCGCTTGGGCGAGAGGGTATGGCTTATGTGCAGGGAAAACTTCCCGAGGAAGTTGCACTGGAAATTTTAAAGGCTGCCGGAAAGGCTGACCTGGATGCAATCTCGAATAAACTTGGAGAGCATGGCGCAAGAATAGCAATTGCGCAGCTTGCAAGGTTGGGAGTGAAGCCCTCAGGTGGCATGCTTGCAGTTGATCCGGCACAGATCTCAAGCCTAGAGAAAGAAATATCCAGGCGGCGGAAGCTGCTTGAGGATATCCTCGCCGGAAGGAAACTCAATGAAGATCCCGTGCTGGAGGAGTTACTCAGGCGGAAGGATGTAGTGCTCAGGGATATCAGGAAGTCCAGGGAGATCAAAATCCTCAGGGCTGGGCTTGATGCCCTTTCTGCAGGGGGAGACAAGATAGAAAACCTGACAGCCGAAGTTCTGCAATCCGGTGAATGGAAAACAAGAGGATTCAGGGAGTACGATCTAAATCCTAAAAGGTTGCAGGATTACAGCTTTCCGGGGCCGCATCCCCTGACGCTGTTCATTGACAGGATCAGGCGCATTTTCCTCCAGATGGGGTTCAGGGAAATGTCCGGAGACTACATGGAGACCGCCTTGTGGAACATGGATGCCCTTTTCATCCCGCAGAATCATCCGGCTCGTGATATGCAGGATACTTTCTACCTGGAAGGCGATATCAAACATCCACTTTCAAGGAAAGACAGGGAATACCAGAAGATTTTTTCCAGGGTGCATGAACACGGAATTCCCGGATACATGGGGTGGGGCACAAAGTGGGATCCAAAAGAATCAGAGAGATTGCTTCTCAGAACACACACAACGGTCAACACAATCAGATATATGGCGGAACATCCAGAACAGCCACAGGCCGTCTTCTCCGTTGACAGTGTTTTCAGGCATGAAAGTATGGACTGGACACACCTTGCGGAGCTTCATCAGATAGAAGGTGCTGTACTGTCTGATCATGTCAGCCTTGGTACCCTCAAGTGGATAATCAGGGAATTTTTCACGATGCTCGGGTTGAAAAACATCCGGTTCATCCCGTCGTATTATCCATACACTGAACCAAGCATGGATATAGTTGCCGAGATCAATGGCAGAGAGGTGGAACTGGGTGGCAGCGGCATATTCAGACCTGAGGTCACCCTCCCTCTTGGGCTGAAGCATAAAGTCATGGCCTGGGGAATGGGGCTTGAACGCTTTGCTATGCTATACTATGGGCTCAATGATATCCGGGATATCTACAGAAATGATCTGGGCTGGCTGATGACTTACAAAATTCCGCTGGTAAATAAAAAATAATGGAAATGGGGCTTAATACCAGCCCCTTGCCTTCATTGCGTCAGCCACTCTCTTTATGGATATCGTGTAAGCGGCTGTCCTTGTATCAACCTTCAGCTTCTCGGAAGCGTCAAGAACCTCCTTTGTCGCCTTGGTGAGTTTCTTGTCGAGCCTGTTGTAGACCTCGTCAATATCCCAGTAGTAGCCGGATACATTCTGCGTCCACTCAAAGTATGACACGGTGACTCCTCCGGAGTTTGCAAGGAAATCAGGCAACAGGATCACTCCCTTCTTGTGAAATATCTCGTCAGCAGCAGGGGTCGTCGGACCATTTGCCAGTTCCAAGATAATCTTTGCCCTGACCTTGTCCGCATTTGCCTCTGTTAGTTGGTTTTCTATTGCGGCAGGTATAAGAACATCCACGTCCAGTTCAAGCAGATCCTCGTTGGTGATCTGTTTGCTTCCAGGGAATCCCACTACGGAGCCGGTCTTGGTTTTGTGGGCAAGCAGTTTTTCATAATCTATACCACTTTCCAGCAGTATGCCTCCCTTTGTATCTGAGATCGCAACCACCTTGGAGTTGAAGAGTTCCTTCACCAGTTTTATGGCAAATTGGCCTGCGTTTCCGAATCCCTGGATGGCTACCCTTGCCTTTGAAAGGTCTATATTCTTTCTCTTTGCTGCTTCCCTTAGAACGAACATACCTCCCCTTGCAGTCGCATCCCCCCTTCCAAGGGAACCGCCAATCTCGAGAGGCTTGCCGGTAATCACGCCAGGGGAGGATTTTCTTGATATGTTCTCATATTCGTCCATCATCCAGGCCATTATCTGCGGGGTGGTGTATACATCAGGTGCAGGAATGTCCACTTCTGGGCCAATATATTCACCAAGAGCCCTTACGTAACCCCTGCTCAGCCTTTCAAGTTCTCCTACGCTCAGTTTCTTTGGATCGCAGATTATTCCTCCCTTCGCGCCACCAAGGGGAATATCTACGATGGCTGTCTTCCAGGTCATCCAGGCTGCAAGTGCCTTCACGGTTGAAATCGTCTCCTGAGGATGGAATCTTATCCCTCCCTTCACCGGACCCCTGGCATTGTTGTAGTGCACCCTAAAGCCGGTGAATGTCTTTGTCTCGCCAGAGTCCATCCTAACCGGTATCCGAACTGTAAGGATATGCATTGGTTCCCTGAGAATATCAAGCGCCTGTTTGTCCAGGTTTATCACCTTAGCTGCCTTTTCCAGCTGTTTGACGGCTATGTCAAATGGATCCAAATCCTCTTTTATGTTGTTCGCCATTATTTCACCAATTTCTGACCCGAAGTGGGTCTTACGTTAATTGCCGATGACTATTTAACACATTAAGCTAATATAATCAGCCAATCAGTTAAATGTGTTTCAGGCATTCAACTGAACTGGCGATTTATTCAACGATCCATTTTCAGCTAACGGTTCAGCACAATACGAGATATTCTTGGTTGCCTGCTCCTGCACGACGCCTTTCACCATAGAGGACACATTTATTAGAATTGATGTACTACCCTAAAAATGCCAGACCCTGCAGAAAAATACTTCAACTGCACTGACAGAGAGAGGGCTATATTCGAGGCAGGGATCAAGCTTGGGACGATTTATCACCAGTATGTTGGGGTACCAATAAATCTCAGTAACCTTGAATCCCTTGAAAATGCAATCATAGAGAGCGTGAAAGTACAGCCATTTGTGGAATCCGCAAGCGTGACGATAGACCCCGAGATAGTGGAAAAAAAGCAGGGGGTATACAAGTACATCACCCTGTCCGGTGAAATGCTTAACGTTGAAGTCAAAATAAGGTACAAGGATGCCAGCATCAAGGCATTCCTGCGGTACATACCTGAAATGGATTATCCGCTTATGTTCGTGGGGGACTAGGAAGACCTATGGCCATTAAAGTTGGAATCACAGGACCGGTAGGATCGATAAAGGCTGAGGCGCTTAAGAAAATAATTACCATGCTTGAAAACGAGGGGAATTCAGTGCATGGCTTTATATTCAGTGAAAATTTTGAAAACAACAAACTCAGGGGGTACTCACTCTTTGATCTTTACACCAAGAAAAAAATAGTGTTTGCAGATACTTCCATTATCTCAAGGGTTAAGGTAGACAAGATCGGGGTTGACAGCAGGCTTCTTGAAGAATTCCTGATCCCTGGGTTGCAGAAAGCCGTGGAATTCGCTGATTACATTGTTATTGACGAGATTGGAAAGCTTGAGAGTACTACCAAAAATGTCCAGAAGGCATTGGGTGACACACTGGAGAGTGACAAGCCCCTTGTGCTGACACTTCACAAAAAATCCCGGAATCCGGTTTTGCAGGAAATAAAAAGCCTGGAAGGTGTACGGGTATTTGATCTGACCCCAATCAACAGGAATATCCTGCCATTCAAGGTCCTAAGGGTGTTGAAGGGGGAAGAAGGTTCATAATTGATTGTAAATGAAGGCTTAGCACACATAAAGATCGGCAGCCAATCCATCCCCAAAGGGCCAGGCAAGGCTGGAACAGGATTTTACAATTCAAGCCAGAAGCTCAACCGCGATCTGGCCGTAATGGCGGTCAGCGGTCTAAGGCCCAGGCATTACCTTGATGCATTTGGCGGTACCGGGATCAGGGGGATCAGGGTATTTCTGGAAACCGGGACGGAAACCTTCATAAGCGAAAAATCAAGGTCATCATACAACTTGATCAGGGAAAATCTCAACACGAATGAGTGCAGCCTTCCGCTCTATAATGGGGATTTCTCCAAACTGATCAGGGAAGTCGAATTTGATTTCATTGACGTGGATCCGTACGGGAGCGTAGTTCCGTATCTGGACGACGCCCTGACATACCTGAGAAAACCCGGGTATCTCGGGATCACTGCCACCGATCTTTCAGCTCTTACTGGGTCAGTTCCGAGAACTAACATGAGGAGGTACGGCTGCAGCCTGACAGTGGATTATTACCTGCATGAGGCAGGCATAAGGAATCTGCTGGGATATGTAGTGAGAAGGGCGGCTGCTTTTGATCTCTGGATAAAGCCGATCATTTCCTTCTGGAAATCTCATTTCTACAGGGTCATAGTCAGAGTCGGCAAAGGGGCAAGGGATGCCGACAGCATGATCAGGCAGGTTGGAATGATCGATAAGGGGAACTTCTCCAGAATATCAAGGGAGGTGGAAGGTCCAATCTGGAAAGGCAATATAGAGGATCGTGACTTGCTTGACGGTTTCAAAATACCAGATTTCTTGACAGGACATGAGCTCAAGGAAATGGTGAACCTGCTCCTGCACGAGGATGAAATGCTGATGTTCTTCGACACCAGAGATGTATTTCATGGGTTCCCTGCTATCTTGTCTCTCCATGCTGCTATGAAATCAATCGAGGAAAAACTTGTAAAGCCTGTATACAAAACGCATTTTTCCGATTCCGGGTTAAAAGTGAAGGCATCACTTCAGGATGTTATATCCGCAGTCTCCTGATCCAGCAATAAAAAATACTTCAGGTATATTAGCGATTCAGGCGGAGGTTGCCGAGCCAGGTTAAAGGCGACAGACTCAAGATCTGTTTCCGTAGGGATCCGCCGGTTCGAATCCGGCCCTCTGCATCATCATATGTTGCGAAAGTAAAATCACCGAAAAAATTCAAGGA
>JAJYPW010000118.1 GCA_021795055.1 Thermoplasmata archaeon | reverse complement strand
GAGTCAATTACGTAGATACCGCAGAGATGTACGGACAAGGCCATTCTGAGGTGGTAATAGGGAAAGCTCTTTCCGGATTTGACAGGGAGGATATTGCAATAGCCACGAAGGTGAATCCTCCTCATTTCAATCACGACGACATAATCCGGAGCTGCGAGGCGAGCGTCAGACGGATGAATTGCAGATACATCGATCTTTACCAACTGCACTGGCCTGATCGCACTGTTCCGATAAGCGAGACCATATCGGCCCTGGAAGAACTGATAGCCAGGGGGATAGTCAGGTACATGGGCGTTTCAAATTACGGCGTCAGTGATCTGCAGGAAGCGATGTCGTGCGCGAAACGGAATGAGATTGTGTCAAACCAGATGAGGTACAACCTCATCCAGAGGGATGTCGAAAGGGAACTTTTCCCTTTCATGAGAAAGAATGGCATTTCCATGATCGCCTGGAGCCCTATCGCCAAGGGGCTGCTATCTGGGAAGTACAGTGTTCAGAACTTACCGGCTGATCAGGCGCGAATGGGCGATCCGCTGTTCCGGAGGGACAATGTCTTGAAATTGGGTGCCATGCTTGATCTGCTTCGATCCATTGCGGAACGGAGAGGAAAGACCATGGCTCAGGTGGCTCTCAATTTTCTGCTGAAGAGGGGGGCATTCGCGATCCCGGGAATAAAAAGGACTGATCAGATCAGGGATTGCATGGGCGCAACCGGGTGGTCCCTTTCGGACGATGAGATCGGGCAGTTGCTGGGCTCCTACCCCCAGTCAGATTCACCAGGGGACGAATAGGGCAAGAAGGAAGCCTATTATAACCCCGGCGTTGAGGAGTGGGAGGCCGGGGGCAGGCCTTTTGGTGAAAAACATCAGAACCAGGATTCCTGCTATTGCCCCAAGAAGTGGGAGATAGAAGAACGGAAACAGCTGGTAGTTTCCATATATGGTGGAGGATATGATCATTACATTCGGAAGCGCAACATCGCCAAATCCAAGGAGAATTCCCTTTTCCCCGTCTGTTTCTGTGCCTTCGGCACGGTTTTCTGTGAACCTGGTGGATGGATCGAACCCTCTGGATGCCGGTATGACAAAGAGCATATTGAGAGAGCTTGAGGTCGCAAGATCTGCAAGTTTTATCATATGCTTCGTTTTGTAAACCGCGATATAGTCATAGAATGCAAAGATTATGAGCAAACCCACGGTGAACCAGACGTCAAGCGTGAGCCCCCACACTGCAGCGAAACCTGCAGACAGCATGAACCCTATGATATTCCCGATTATGAAGGACTTCGAGGTCAATGCCATAAATCCCAGATACCCGGGTATTGTGAACCATATGATGAGAAGCACCGGCAGGGCTGCAACTTCGCCAATGGGGATGATGGATACCACAAGGACAGCCACTGCATAGGAAACGATGAAGGTCACATATATGGAGACTATTATAAAAGCGCCGCGGATAAGCTTGATGCCTCGCTTCTGCGAGAAGTGGAGAATTGCGCCAGTCATTATCAAAGTTACAGCAATAATGAGAATGACGTAGAGCAGGTTGGTGGTGTTCGACGTCGATTGCTGTGTACCCGACGTTGCGCCGAAAACTAATGCCACAAGAAGGGAAAAGAACGATACTGCTGCGAAAAGCAATATTACGGCAATTTCAGGTAGCAGTCTTGGTCTTTCCACCGGCTTTCACCTTCCTGGTTTTCTTTTTCTTGTTGTACTCGCAGGCCATATTTGGGCAGAACTTCCATTTCCTATTCCCCCTTGTTGATACTAGCAGGGGCGAAGAACAGTACTCGCAAATTTCACCGGTAACAGATAGAAAACCCATTTGAGGCAGAGGGTAGGTGACAGTGCATGAAGGATAGTTGGAACAGCCTATGAACCTCTTGCCGTATCTGGATTGCCTCACCACAAGTTTTCCGCCATCTTTAGGGCAGGTGCCCAGCTCCTGCCTAGAAAGATTGAACTGGCACTTAGGGTCTATGCATGTCTCCTCCGGGGACTGGCCACGCCTGATTATCCTGATCAAAGGATTGCCGCACACGGGACAGACCCTGTCCGTTGCAGTGATCTTCCCCCTGATAAGCCTGTCGAACTTTCTTTCGCACCCTTCGGTGATGCACCAGAATCTGGCTCTATCCCTGTCCCGCGAGAACATTACGTCAGTGCTGTGTTCTGGGCATTTGCCAATGCTTTCGCCTCGGGTAAGTCCACTGTTTATGATCTCCCTTACCTTTTCCCTGTTTCCGTCAAGGTCCTTGAGAACGGACAGCAGCATTCCCCTGGATTCCTCCACTACCGAGGATTTTGTTTTCCTCCTGTTTGCGATTTCATCCATGTCGTCCTCCAGCCTTGCAGTCATCTCGGGCTCTGAAATCCTTGACTTTACGGATGTGACCGCATCTATAAGCGCCATTCCCAGGCCTGTCGGGACGATAGGATTGCCCTCGATGAAACCTCTCATCTGCAACTTCTCCAGGATATCGTGTCTCGTGCTTTTGGTACCCAGTTTCAATTCCTCCATTGTCTTGAGGATCGATCCCATATCATATCTTGGCGTGGGCCTGGTAACCTCCTCCAATGAATCGATAGATCGTACAGGAACCTGTTCTTCACTTTCGAGATCAGGGTGGAATACCTCGGTGATCTTCCGGTAAGGATATAACTGAAGCCAGCCAGGATCTAGCACTTTCCTGCCCTTGCATAAAAAGTTCATTCCGTTTATACTGATCCTTGACTGTTTTCTCTCTTCCAACCCGTTCCTGTATATGGTCGCCAGGAACCTTCTGACTATGAGTTCGTATATTTTCTGGAATTCCGGTTTCAGTGGTTTCTTTCCTGGAACTGAAACAGGGTATATCGGCGGATGGTCGGTGGCTTCGGTTTTCCCCCTTGACGGAACTATCTTCTCCTGGCTCAGCACGAGGTCGGCCTCCTTGCTGAACTGGGATTTCCTGAGCTTTTCCGCTATGCTTTTCAGCGATATTGTCCTGTTGTACACGGTGTTGTCTGTTCTCGGATAACTGATCAGCCCTGACGTGTAGAGGGATTCTGCTATCCTCATGGCCCTGGCAGGAGCTACCCCTATGCGTGATGCCTCGCGCAGGAATTCCGTGGTGTTGAATGGGGGCGGCTTCTTGATGGGCACTTCCTCCCTGGAAAATTCCACCACCTTTCCATCCTTGCCTTTCAAAGATTCAAGTATGACTTCCGCCTCTTCAGAAGACTTCAGGGGGCCGCTTTCCAGTTCCCCGGTAAATTCGCCATCCTTGTAGAAAGTGGCGACTATTCTCCAGTATTTTTCCGGAACGAACTTCCGTATTTCCTCCTCTCTCTTGACTATAAGTGCCAGTGTCGGAGTCTGCACCCTCCCGATAGAAAGGAAA
>JAJYPW010000008.1 GCA_021795055.1 Thermoplasmata archaeon | reverse complement strand
CTTCAGGGGGCCGCTTTCCAGTTCCCCGGTAAATTCGCCATCCTTGTAGAAAGTGGCGACTATTCTCCAGTATTTTTCCGGAACGAACTTCCGTATTTCCTCCTCTCTCTTGACTATAAGTGCCAGCGTCGGAGTCTGCACCCTCCCGATAGAAAGGAAATTGTTGCCAAGCCTCTTGGAAGCCACTGAAAAAAACCTGGTCAGGACCGACCCCCAAATAAGGTCAATTTCCTCCCTTGCCTGCGCCGAATCGGCTATGTCCCCGTCCAGCTTTATCAGTTCCGAAAAAGAACTCTTGATCTCCGGCCCCGTGAGGGAACTGAACCTGGCCCTTGCGATCTTCTCCGAGAGCGGATCGGCACCGATCAGGTCGAGGGTTTCCTTCCCGATAAGCTCACCTTCCCTGTCGTAGTCGGTTGCGACGATTATCCTGTCTGCTTCCGCGGCAAGCGTCTTCAGCGTTGAATGTGCAATCTTGTTCTTTACCTTGGTTATCAGATCGCTGGAAACCATACGGGAAAGGTCGGACTTCGACCAGTCGTGAAATTCTTCCGGGAAGTCAAGTTCGACGATGTGGCCGCTGAGCGGAACCATAACGTTACGTTCGTTTCCATCTGAAAATTCAATATAATTCATGCCGGCAGTTCTCTTCTGCTTGGATGTCCCCCCGGAAAGAATATAGGAGATGCGCCTGGCGGCATCGAATTTCTCGGCGATTATGAGGGTAGTCTTCAACGGTAATTCCCTGCGGCGTATAATTTGAGCTTTGTAATAAAGTTAGGTATCGCTCCCATTCGCCCTGCACGTTGAAAGGTTTTCTGGGAGGTTTCTGCCGAATGCGCGGGATCGGATTAAAAGCAGATGGGCATTCAAAGATACAGGTGGTAAAAATTGGGACGCTGAAATTTGGTTCAGCTGTCCTTCTGGTTAATGTTCTGGTTGTCGGTCGAAGTTGAGTTGTCGCTGTTTTCCGTCTCAGTCTGGTTGTCGTTCATGTCCTGAGAGAGTTCCACAGAGATTACCTGATTGGTCGACTGGCTTATTCCAAGATCATAGACGTTCCCGTTTGGGGCCAGTATGGTTATATCAAACACCGCCGACCCGTTCTCGGTATCGTTCTCGATCTGCAGGATCTTGGCAGTTCCGTTCCCGGAGAAATGCGTATCCACGTACGTGATCGCTGCCTGTTCTGCTGCCGTCAGATTCCCGCTGCCTGATGTCCCTGTGAACATGTGCCCGAGAGGGCCTGTTCCGGCTGCACCAGCAACTGATACTGCGGAAATGGTCAAGATCAATGCGACAATCGCCTTCGCGCTTATTAATGATGAGAGCACTTGTTTTTTCACCTCCGGATGTCACAGATCGGGAAGCCAGTAAACGATTGTGGAACATCACTGTTCCAAAAGCTTAATAACCCGTTCACAGGATTATCAGCCTGTGCGATGGTCGGCGTACGTCTGGATAAGCTTATTCTTCACTGCATTGATGATAGCTGCGCCGCTGGCTAACGCTGATGGTTCTGAGAACGAAATATATCTCGCGCAATCACCGCAAGTCACCATTAACGTGTCCAATATGGTGAGCGTGAACGTCACATATGCCGATGTCTTCATTGCGACTTCTTCCGGCGTGTTCGGAGCCCAGCTGGGAGAACTTCAGTGGAAAATTCTGAATGGTTCGCAGGGTTACTCGTATGTGTCCAGTTTTTCACTCTATGGCATTAACGGCACTGATCTGTCGGACCTCTACCTGACTGTCATGAATCTCAGCGACAACTCCAACCTTGGGAGCGGAAACCTTGAACCTATCGCAGCACAGGCCTATGTTAATGTATCCAAATATGAAGGCCAGATATCCAGCCTGAACCTGACAAACGACCTGTCACAGAATGGTTTCGACTTTGCAGGCATCAATAATTCCACGGTAAAGCTGTCGTTATCAATCACTGTGAATCTTGCCGCCGCCAATGCCGGGAACGGAAATGAAACGTTTGTGATCGTCCAGAAAGTGGCCGGTGCAGAGGACTCGAAGCAGTTCTATTATAACGAGGTAAACGCGTACAGCGGAAGTTCAATGTACGGTGGTGGGCTGGCTATGGGAAACAACAGCACCGACATTAATTCCACACGTGCGCTTTACTGGTGGAATTACAATTACACGCACAACGGCGTGGCAGGGACGGACACAGTTTCAATAGTCCCCAGGGAGGAGGGCGTACTCCTTGCATTTGTATTCAGCTTTCAGGCCCATGCCGGCTCACTTACGGTGACCCAGGACCCCTATGTATCGGTCCTGGGTGCAGATCTTTCGAAATCAAGGTTACTGTTGTACGGTACCGGCGTGATCAACTACATTGCTGAGCATGCGATGTTCCTTGGGATTGGCATGCTTGCAGGTGCAGCGGTGGTCGGTATGACGTACCGCAGTTACAGGAAGAATAAATCCGGGAATTAGTGTTCATCCAGGAGCCTGTATATCGAAGAGGCTATCGAGTCTATGAAGCTGTCGCCGTATTTCTTCAGGAATTTCAGCAGGTCGTCCCTGTCGGTTACGCTTATGATGAGCGTATCCCCCCTGTCCGATACCTGCAGTATTCCGTCTTCTGCCATCCTTTCGACATTTTTCCTGTATTTGCTGTTGCCCGGTATCCGGAGGCCTGCATCGCCCGAGTCTGCAGCCCTGATAAGAAGATCCCGTGACTGCCAGTTTCTCAGGTGAAACGCCAGCATCCGATCCTGCGCCGAATCCTGATCGCTCGAGAAAAATCGCAACACCTTTCCATCCCTTCTGGAAGAAATAAGCCCCTCCCTTTCTAACTGGTAGAGATTGTAATCCAGCTTTCCCACTGCGGAAACGGTTCTTCGCTGGATCTCCCTGAAATGAAGTCCCGGGTTCTCACGGATGAGCTTTAGCAGCAGTTCCCTGAACGACCCACTTTCTTTCAATTAAGACATTCCTTTCAGAATCATGAAGTAAAAGACCGAAAGCACTGAGAATGCCAGCAGAATACCGGCGTATGCCGGAAATGAAGCGATAAGGCTAAATTCTGCGAGTATCATGTATACGAGGTACACAAGGACAATCAGGGAGATCAGGAATAGGGCTGACAGTATCCTCACCTTTCTTAACCTCATAACCCTGGCTGAACCGGCAAGGATCAGGACATCAATTATCACGGACAACCCTAGAAACAGGAAAAACAGATCAGCTAAGTACTGGGTGTATGCCGTCATACCAAAAGGAATGAGGCATATCCTCTTAAATAAATGTCTCCCCCGAATCGTATGCCGGAGGGACCTGATAAGAGTCATGCCCCCGCGCCCATTAGTTTGATATCTGAAGAGAATATTCATTCACATGGATTCTGACGGCATGGAAGCCAATATCAAAGTTAGCGAAACCGGGTTTTGGGTCAATTCTTATCACACCACTGACAACGATATAGTCCAGTACTTTTCAGCAGTAAGAGAGGAAAGGCTGGAGATCACGCTTGAAACGGTGATTAAGACCGGCGTGATTGCCCTCAGGAGCATAGCCACATCGGAAAAGGTCGATTACATTGAGAAGAGTTTCTCGACAATGCTTAGCGACATAAGACATGAAATGGAAAGGAAGTTTGGCACGGATGGGGAAGTCAGGAACCTGATCGAGGGCTATTTCGGCGACAGGGGGATTCTTGCAGGCTTCCTTGATGCAAAGATCGGGAAAAACGGGGAATTCTTGAAGCTCGTCAGTGACCTTGTCGGGCCGAATGGCGAGGTGATCCGCAATGTATTTGATCCCGGAAGGCCAGGCAGCCCACTCCATTCGCTCCGTAAGGAAATACTGGATTCCTTAAATGACATGAAGAGCAAAATTGCCGTGAACGAGGAGGTCCAGAAGGTGAAGGAGAGGACTACGCTAAAGGGGATAGAATTCGAGGGGCAGGTGGAGTCCCTGCTTGCAGCAATTGCCCGCCCACTGGGGGATGAAATCTCTGACCTGACATCTTCTCCCGGCAGGATCACCTCAAGCAAGAAGGGCGATTTCACTGCCAGAATTGGAAATGAAAACCTGCAGATCGTAATTGAAGCCAAGGATTCCCCGTTCAGGACCGTCAGGAAAATAAGGGATGAGATGAAGGAGGCAATGGAAAACCGTGGTGCGGCCTATGGGATTTTTGTATCAAGGACCGTTGAAAACCTTCCGGATGAGACCGGCTGGTTCAACGAATACGACGACAGCTTCCTGGCCGTTGCCCTTACCTCGGAAACCTCGGACATGATAAACCAGAACCTGCTGGAGATCGCGTACAAATGGGCGAGGCTTCGTGCTCTGTCGTCTGTTACATCCGGGGCTGTCATGAAGCCTTTGGATCTTGGCGAGAAGCTGGCCACGATCAAGGCTTCTATCGATCGCTTCAGGAACGTCCGCACAAAGAGCACGGACATTGAAAAGGCCGTAAAATCCATCAGGGAAGAAGTTGACGGGATCGAAAAGGAGGTAATCGCCAGCCTCAGGGAAATACAGGATGAGATTGGCCTGAATTAGCGTCGCTCGGAATAAGCTGTGCCCTAGATATAATGCGCCGTCTTCCATGAATGGGTTCGCTTCCCAGAGGAATGTGGGGGTATTCTCCCCGGACGGAAATCAGAATGGAATATACGCGTGGAGACATCACGATCAGCATAGAGTCCTGCAACGGAGTCTACGAGCCCTCCGATGATTCAATACTCCTTGCTGACAATGTGCTTCCCTCAGGGAGGATACTTGAAGTGGGCTGCGGCACAGGCCTGGTCTCCATACTCTGCCGAAAGATGGGTTTCTACGTGGAGGCTGTGGACATCAACCCGGCCGCCGTTGAATGCACCCTGGCAAATGCAAGGCGCAATGGCGTCGAATTGAAGGCACACACCAGCGACCTGTTCGGCTCTGTCACCGGAAAGTTCAATACGGTAATTTTCAACCCGCCATATCTTCCGGTGGAGGAGGATCTGCCCGGATCTGAGCAGTGGGCCGGCGGGCCTGACGGCTTCAAGGTAGTTCGCAGGTTCCTCACCGATTTGCCACGTTTTATGGATAAGGGTGGAAAGTGCTATATCGTGCTGTCAGATTTGGCAAACATAGATCTGTTAATGTCCGAATCCAGAGGTTTTTCGTTTCGAACTCTTGCTTCAAGAAAGCTGTTCTTTGAGAGACTCCTTCTCATGGAAGTGAGCATCAGGGTATCCTGACAACATTTTCTCAGGTGGCCTGAATGGGAACAAATGACAAGAAAATAAAGGAGATCGAGGAAGAACTCAAAAAAACCCAGTACAACAAGGCTACCGAACATCACATTGGAATCCTCAAGGCCAAGCTGGCAAGGCTCCAGCTGGAGGCTGAGACTTCAAGGACAGGTGGAGGGTCGGGATTTTCCATACCGAAGAGCGGGGATGCGACAGTTGCGCTGGTTGGCTTCCCTAACGTCGGCAAGAGCAGCCTGCTTAACTCCCTTACGGGCGCAAACAGCGAGGTGGGCAGTTTTGCATTCACAACCCTGAAGGCTATACCCGGCACAATGGAGTACAACGGGGCCCTGATACAGATGATTGATCTGCCTGGCATTATAGAAAATGCGTCTGCCGGAGCCGGAAGGGGGCGGGAAGTCATCAGCATGGCAAGGAACTCCGACCTGATACTTATTGTCACGGACCAGAATGTTTCAGGCATTGAGAAAATTGAGGCAGAACTCTACAGGGCAGGGATTGTGCTGAACAGATCAAGGAAGAATATCTCCCTCAAGAAAACGATATCCGGCGGCATAAAGGTGCACAAGCCTGCGGACGTCTCGGTAGACCAGGGGATGATGTTTTCCATACTCAAGGAATTCAAGATAGTCAACGCGGACGTGTACCTGAGAGACAACATCAGCGACAGTGATCTCATTGAGTATCTCAGGCAGAACACAGTCTACCTTCCGGCAGTGATTGCGGTCAACAAGAGCGACCTGCCGCACAGCAATGAGGTGGAGCAGTCTGTATCGGAGAGGTTCAGGTTCGTCAGGGTGTCAGCGTCCATCGGATCGGGCATCGAGGATCTGAAATCGCTGATCTTCACCTCCCTGAATCTGATAAGGGTGTACATGCGTGAAAAATCAGGAATTGTAGACATGGAAAGACCCCTCATACTTTCGCAGGGAAGCACCGTCAGGGATGTTGCCAGAAAAATAAACAGAGCTTTCATCTCATCTTTCAGGTATGCAATCATTTCAGGCCCGAACAGGAGGTTTTCTGAAGTGAGGGTGGGCCTTGACTATCTGTTGAAGGATTTCGACATCGTGACGATCATAAGCAGATCATAGTCACTTCTTCTTCACTGGTTCCCTCTTGAAGGTTGAATAAAGGACCTCGAAAAAAGTGGGCTTGCGGGTCTCTGCTTCCAGAAAATGCTTGCCGCGATCGGAAACCAGAATCTTTATCCTGGCTTTTTTCAGCATGCTCCTGCAGCCGAATGTGAGGGAGCCATGCGGGGCAATGACAACGTTTGCCTTGAGCCCTATACATTCCCTGACAAAGCCCTTCTTTCCCTTTTTCTTCACTACTGCCGGGTTGCGGATCTGCACGGCAAGCTCCTTCTTGTCCTCGTCATATATGATCAGGTACTTTGCTGAGGCAAATGAGTCAAGCTTCTCGTCGCCGTTAACCGAGGTGCAGATCATGTTTCCCATTTCAGCACATGCATCGCAGTCTCGATTTAACTGTTACGCGCTCATGGCAATGTGCAGGGGTACAGGATCACGCTTTCATCGTATTCTTCGCAGGTTCTGGTAGATCCTTCAGCTTCTTTGCCGGGATGCGCTGTCCCTCTCAAATGTGCGAATCCATCGGCTAGATCATCCGCCACATCTGGAATGCGTCTGAAAGGTCGCTGTAATAGTACAGCATTGTGGAAGTTATGGAAAACCCGTGCCTGCGATAAAAGGAAATCGCTCCATCGTTATCCGTGCGCACCTCAAGCCTGACGCTGAGGTATCCTGATCTGCGGCAAATTTCGAGAAAACGCTCCAGCAGCATTGATCCCAGTCCGCTTCTCCTGTGGGCGTTTTCTACGGCAAGCAGAAGAATTCTTGCCTCAGTGATGCTGTACCTTGACCCGCAGATGAAACCTGCAATTTCGTCGCCGGCCATAAGCAGGATGAACCCCTCACGCCACGACCGGTAAATGTCGAGAATCACCTTCTCATTGTAGGTTTCTGACATTGACCTGTTGGCAAGGTCGGTAACCCGATCCGTATATTTCTCGTCAAACTGAACGAAACTCCAGTCCAAACCCCCGTTATGCCTAGGTACCACCCTGCATCAACTGCTGTTCCCTTATCCGCCGTATCTCCATGTTATAGGCGTCTGCGATCTCTGCCAGCCCGATGGTCCCCACGACAAATTGCGGATCCCCAGCCTTTACCACCACCAGTTTTCCCTGATCGCTCTTGACCAGTTTCTCCAGCGCCTGGTGGACGCTTTCGTCTTCCCCTATCGTCAGCGGGTGCGGGTCCAACACATCCGCCACAGACTCCTTGCCTGGATCCGCTGCCATGAGGCTGTCCATGGATACCATCCCCCTGAGAAGATTACCGCTCTTGACCACCGCATTCTTGGTTTTGCTTTCCCTGATCCTGAGCATGACGTCGCTCAGCCTTGCGGTTGGTTCAACCCAGAGGTAATCCTTCTTCATAGCATCCCTTACCAGCAGATCGTCAAGTATAGGTTTCTCGTATTCGTACTTGTGTGCAGGTGAATATGCTCTCGATAACACCTGACTCCTGTAGATGCCATTGTCCCCGGTAACGAAGTACGAAATGATCGTGGCCACCATTAGAGGAAGGAAAAGTGTGTAGCTCTGCGTCATTTCCGTGCCCATTATGATTACAGAGAGAGGGGCCTTGGAAATTCCTCCGAAGAAAGCTATCATACCTACAATTGTTATTTCAAGGACGCTCAGGAATGGGAAAAATGGTTGTATCACGACCCCAATAGAGGCGCCGACAAACCCGCCAATGACCATTCCCGGGGCAAAAACCCCTCCAGAACCTCCGGAGCCCACTGTCAGGGAGGTTGCAATCATTTTCAGGAAAATAAGTGCTATCAGCAACCAGAGAGGAAAATAATATGGATCGAGGAATATTTCCTGGGTCCAGACATATCCCAGGCCCAGAACTTCAGGGAAATACATTGCCATCAGCCCGACGACGAGCCCCCCGATTGCGGGCTTGAGCATCCTCGGCCCCCTTACCCTCCCTTTGAAGAACTTCGCCATCCCGTAAAATGTTTTCACAAAAAGTATGCCCGCGATGCCGGCCAGCAACCCCACCAGGATGTAAACAATCAGGGATGATGGTTGCCCGAATCCCAGCGGATAGGTGCCCGGTATATAGAACAGGGGCCTGTATCCGAAAATGTAGCCGAAGATTGAGTATCCGACAACGGATGCTATGATTGATGGAATGAATGCCTCCACCTCAAAGTCCCTCCGGTAGAGTATCTCTGTGCTCAGTAGAGCTCCACCCAGCGGTGCCAGGAAGATGCTCCCGATGCCTGCGCCGATCCCTGCAGCAACGGCAGTCCTTCTATCCTTGTCGCTCAGGTGAAAAACGTCGGCTATGTATGAACCGAAACCCGCGGCAATCTGTGCAGTGGGCCCTTCCCTGCCTGCGCTGCCCCCCGAACCTATTGTGATAGCGGAGGCGACCGTCTTTATTATCGGGACCCTCCTCCTGACCCGGCCAGCCTTGTTATGGAATGCATCGATTGCAGCGTCCGTACCATGCCCTTCTGTTTCGGGCGCGAATCTGTAAACCAGGTATCCGGACGCCAGCCCGCCAATGGTGGTTGAGACCGGGATTAGCAGCTTTGAAGGCGAAATAAAAAACGAAGTCTGAGGGAGAAGTGTCGTGCTGGAGAAACCAGGGTTTCCAAGGTATGGAATCCCCTCCATTCCGACGTTCTGCGCAAGAAGGTAAGTGAAGAGCTCTATCGAGTAATAAATGACAAGGGCGCCAACCCCGGCAATGATACCTATGAACACACCCAGGAAGAGCCATTTCTTGATCTCGCCGGTTAAGATTTGTTTCCGGATAGATCTGGCGAGATCAGGAAGAAACCCGTTCATCTATGGAGCGTATATAATCATTAAATTTAATATATGCCTGCATCCCCTGCGTTATTCAACCCACGCGACTCGAAGAATTCCAGCGCATCGGCCCCTGGGTCCTCCGATAGCCTCATACCTGGGAAATAACGCCTGAATCCCGTGATTCTGCTGTCTAGTACTATCGATACCCCCTGATCCTTCTCGCTCCTGATGAGACGGCCTATTTCCTGCCTGGTCCTCACTGCGGCTGGGAATGTGACAGCCATTTCCCACCCCATGCCGTACAGCCTGTCGTACAGCTGGTTCAGGGCTCTCTGCTTCACATCGGGCTTCGGAAATGGGATTCCTGCGACTATAACCATTTCAAGCTGGTTTCCGGGGAAGTCAAGCCCCTCTGATATCCTCCCGCCGGAAACCGCCATAAGCGGCTCAGGGTCTTTCCGGAAATCCGCGATGAGTTCCGATATTTCCTCCTGTTTCATTTCTTTCGATTCCATCAGGTAAGGAAATGCAAACCCGCTCGAAGTGACCTTCTCCATAACCGAATGCGATGGGAAGAAGATGATGCATTTCCTGTTCACCTGCAATATTATCTTCTCTATCATATCCCTCATCCTTTCAGCCTCCGCTTCGTCAAAGGTCTCGAATCTGGTGGAGAAATCATTGCTGTAAAGCAACAGATGGTTTTCCGGCGGGAATACGTCGCTTATGACCATCTCACCCGCATTGTCGAAGCCCGTGATGCGCTTGTAGGCATCCATGGGTCTCAGAGTGCCGGAAATGTGGATGGATTTTGATTCTCTCAAAGGTTTGAGAACTGCGACTGGATCCAGGCACATGATGGACATTGAAGTGCCCCTGTCCCTGGAGATCACGCTGATGAAGATGTCCTCGTCCAGTTCCTCCATGGCAAGGAGCCTTGTCGTAAGGGCCTGCACCGCGGATCTTGGGATTTTTCCATCCTTTTCCATCGACGAGGCAATGTTCTCGCCTATGATATCAAGCCTCGATATCATGTAATGTATCTCATTGGATGATAACCTCGACGCAAGCATGAGGTTCTCCATGAATTCCGTGGAGGATATCCTGGCCTCATCCTGATCCTTGAGGTAATCCCTGCCCATGACCAGCAGTGAGTCCCTCACGTACTCGGTCAGATCCGATCCGCGAACCCCCCTGTCAAGCTCAGGATCACCAAACCTCTTCAGCTCTGATTCTGCCATGTCAACTGATTTCTCGGTAATGGAGAATGATGCGACATTTCTTGCCAGATCAGGGAGGTTATGCGCCTCGTCCATGACCACCAATAGCTGGGAACGATCTATCCCCCACTGGCTGAGGAATCTTTCGGCAATCCCGTAATTAAGGAAAAAAGCGTAAGGAGCGACAACCAGTTCCGCATTCTTTAGAGAAGCCTTGATGGCTTCATAAGGGCAGATCTCTTTCGCTATCCCAAAGTTCACTATCTCCTCTGCTGACAGGTATTCGTCGAGGACCCTGGATTGCGTTTCCTTCGATCTCATCCTCTCGTTGTAAAACCTGCAGGCTTCAGTTTTACCCTCCTTTACGAGGAGTTTTCTGTGCGTGCAGAACTTTGAAAGCGATTCCGGGGAAAAGTCCTTTTCTCCTGAAATCTCGCGGTAAAGCAGGCACATATTTTGCCGGCCCTGGATTGGCGCCGCCTTAATGCGCAATACACCCGAAAGCTTCTTGAGATCCCGGAAGACATTCTCCTGCTGCGTATTGGTTCGTGTAAGGTAGAGGATTTTTGCCTTGTGGACCCTTGCATAACCGATCGCACTGATAAGCGCAATAAGGGTCTTTCCGGAACCTGTCGGCGCTTCAAGCAGAGCGGCGTTCTTCCTTTCCAGCGTTCCGGTTATGAAGCTTATCGCCTTTTTCTGGTAATCCCTCAGCGGAAAATTGATTTCCCCGGTGATGCCCGAGCCATCGGCAGCCATGTTCTAAAGTATAACCACGGCCCTCACGCCGTTAACCATCCTGATCTCCGGTATCAGGGATGAGTCAATGGGTCGATCGGTGACAATGACGGCCCTCGGATCGCTGGATATTTCGGGATCGTCAACAATCACCTGCCTTACGTTTATTCCCTCCCTTGCAATGATTCCAAGAACGCCGGCTACAATTCCAGGGGTATAGGCTGAAACTGGAATGATTTCTATAGCCCCGAAACCCATGTCGCGGCTAGCCACTCCAAGGTTGGGAAGCGGCATCAGCCTGGAGAACATTGGTGAAAGTACGCTGTCCTCGGTAATCCTCCTGGAAAGTTCCAGTATTACGCGCCTGTCGGTTTTCAGTCCCCTGGCCACGGCATTTGACTTTATCTCTATGTTTCCGGAGTAGAATCTTGCCGAACCCTGTTCCTTTCTTACCGATATGCCGCTGGATATCAGGGCCTTGATGGCCTGTAACTGCGAAGGGCTTCTTTGAAATTTCTTTTCCAGGTACTTCCAGAACTCCATGGGTATTTCAGGCCGGTGCCACGTCGCTTATGCCGTCCTCTCCAACCTGGATGACGACCTCTCCTTCCGGCAGGTAAGGTGAGTCGACCAGTCTCGCTATTCTCTTTCCTGCCTTGCTCTTTCTAAGGTAAACCCTGAAAGTGGCAGTGTGCCCGACTATGTTTCCCCCTACTGGTGAAGTTGGATCCCCAAAGAAGACGTCTGGTCTGGCAGAAACCTGGTTGGTGACTGCCACTGCCGCGTTGTAAATAGTCCCGAACCTCAGGAGGTCATGCATGTGCCTGTTAAGGAGCTGCTGCCTTTCGGCCAGCGACCCCCTTCCCATGTATTCGGAACGGAAATGGGCTGTAAGGGAATCCACCAGCAGCAGGCGTACAGGAAATTCCTTTGTCATTTCTGCCGCCTTCTCCCCCAGCAGGATCTGGTGATGCGAGTTGTATGCCCTTGCCACATGTATGGATTTCAGCACTTCTTCCGGATCAACCCCCTTTGCCTTGGACATCTGGACTATCCTCTCAGGCCTGAAGGTGTTCTCCGTGTCTATGAGGAGAACGTGAGATCCGAATCCGCCTTTATCAACAGGCATGGTGGCATTTACAGCGAGCTGGTGCATGATCTGGGTCTTTCCGGATCCAAATTCCCCGTAAAACTCCGATATTGACTGGGTTTCTATGCCTCCACCGAGGAGATCGTTGAGCGCCTTGCTCCCCGTGGTGAGCTTGCTTATTTCCCTTCGCCTTTCCAGTATCTCCTCGCCAGTCTCAAAATTGCCAACGTCAGCCATTTTTCTGGCGGCAACTATAATTTTGGATGCTATGCCTTCCGCTATCCCGCTTACTTCCGCTAGGTCCTTGGGAGACGCGACTGCCAGCGTCATCATGTCCTCATAGCCAGCCTCCCTGAGCTTCTCAGCAGTGGCTTCGCCCACGCCGGGAATATCTTCTATTGATAGCTGCTTCACTGGTTCCTTCTCTTCCTTTTCCTCTTTCTTTTCCTCTTTCTTTCTTTCTGCCAAGTTCAAATCACCGTTCCCCTGATTCCGAGGGTTCTGTCCGTCTTTTCTATTGAGTCCTTCCCGGAATGGGTCTTCATCACTGCCCTGACCGCATCGACGTTTTCAGGGATGACATCGCTTTCCTGGTGGACTGCCTGGATGTACCTTAACTTATTTCCTGAAACCGTAACGCTCTCCTTCCAGATAGGTATTTCGTAAAGATCCGAGCGATCCCTGCCAAGTTCCCTTGCCATGTCCATAACCTGGGCTGTCGAAGATCTCCCGTCCTTCCCGTTGATCAGCATGATCCTGTTCTTCTTTTCCCATTCAGCGAGCACATCCTTCCTGTCAACTTCCCTGGAGAGGATCACCTGAACAACATGGACATGCATAAGGGTCGTTGGAACCTTTATGGCTATGGTATCGACGTCGATATCCCCCATTACCGTTTTCAGGTCCGGCGCATGGTGTGAGGGGATCTTCAGGCTTGGTTCCACAGCATTAATCGGACCTTTCTTGCTGTCGTTCTGGTCGGTAGCCCTCCTCAGAAGCGTTGCATCGACCTTCTTTATCCCGAATGCCTTCGCCAGTGGAGAGAGTGTTCGTGCAAGCCCGGTGGTGTTGCATGAAACGACCCTGACTCTGTTCTTTCCCACGGCGCTATCGAAATTGGCATATGAGTTGAAGCTTACCTCTGCGACTTCCTTCTCCTCTCCTCCCTGGAATATAGCTTTGATACCTGCCTTCCTGTAAATTTCAGAATTCTTCTCCCCTGTGCCTTCAGGGGTGCAGTCGATGATGATGTCGGATTTTCCGATCAGATCATTGAGTGTGCCCTTCACGGGTATACCTTCCTTCTCAAAGTCAGGAATCCTGGAAGAATCTGGCACGTATAGATTGAAGTTCAAACGTGCCAGCTTGGATACGTAATCGGGAGAGTTCTTCACGATTCCAACAACCTGAATGTCGTCCTGCTTCGAAAGGGCAGTTGCGACTCTTCTTCCAATTGTTCCGAATCCGTTGACTCCTGCTTTTATCATACATATCATAAGTGTTTCGGACTATAAATCGGCATTGTTTTAATCCCAGTTACCTGCAGAATGCGTGGAATGGCTCCTGAAAAGTAATTTGTAATACCTTCTGTTTCAGGTGGGTGAAATTACCGGTCCTTCTGCTGGTCGCCATGCTCGCCTCCATAATTCCTTTCCATGCTCCCCCTGCCATAGCCACACAGGCGTTTTCTCCCGGGGGTGGGCAGTCTGCCCTCACCTATAATTTCTCAAGCCTTCCAGCTGGCAGCATCCCAGCGAATAGTTCCTGGATCAGCTTCGGAATGAGCGGATCGAATAACATTTCCTATTCCATTCAGTCGTATGGGGGCGTTAATGGCCTCAATATAAGGACCGATTCCTATACGCTGGACTCGTATCTCAACATGTCAGTCAGCGTTCCCGCAGGCTATTCCATAACAGTCAATTTCTCGTGGAGCGATCAGCAGAACGGGGCATTTACCGAGGACAACCTTCTATTCGGGAATGCATCTGCGTCGTTATGCACCGATGTCAGGTTTGGGCCTTACAATGGATTCCATACGCAGATCATCCATAATTCCAGTGTTCTCTACCAGGAAGGAGACCTGCCGTTCTCATCAGACGTGATCAGCCTGGATCAGGTGAATTTTCCAAATTCCATGGAGTACTGCATTTTGTCCCCTGTCAGCGAGGATAGCTTCCCGGCACCGCTTTCAGTGCAGGCTTTGTCAGGGAAGCTGTTCTTCAGCGTTGGCGGCGAAATTTCGAATCTCACTATTTACAGCATCTCCCTGCAGAAGGAGGATTCGTTCCCTTTTTCCACTGCGCAGGTTGACGGGCATCCTGTTTATTCCAGCATCCCCGCGTACTTGCGGACTGTTGCTGACTGGAATTCCAGCATAGTTATGCCGGGGATAAATTCCATATTCATTCCATGCTACAATGGAACATTATTCGACTTCAACTATGAGAACATGACATTTTTCAGGCTCGCATCTGCCCCTTTGCATGACCCCGGTTATAATTTCATTGGGTCTTTTCATCATGGGGGTTCTGCCTGTTTCCTTTTTTCGTGGACAGGCGG
>JAJYPW010000117.1 GCA_021795055.1 Thermoplasmata archaeon | reverse complement strand
TGAAACAAGATTTGAGGTATGTTCAAGCGTAACAGGCTCAAAAAAGAGGGCGTCGGAAATGTCAAAATCGGTCGACACCGTCTCTGGGTTTGAGTTGATTATTGCCGCCTTCAGTCCCATTGACTTAAGTGCCTGCACGGCTTTTACGGCAGAATAGTCGAATTCCACCCCCTGCCCGATCCGGTTTGGGCCTGCCCCCACTATCAGAACTATCCTGCCTTCAGGTTTCCTGAATTCGTCTTCCTCGCAATAGGTTGAGTAATAGTAAGGGGTGGAGCTCTTGAACTCGCCGGAGCAGGTATCGATCAGCCTGTAAGAGGGGACTATTCCGCTCTCGATCCGGAATCTCGTTATTTCAACTTCGGGGATTCCCGTAAAGGACGATATCTGGCCGTCGGAAACACCGAGCTTCTTCAATTCAACAAGCTTCTCCGGTATGCTCCCTATCTCAATTTCCGTGAGTTTCTGCACAATGTTTTTCATTTTTCTGATGAAATACGCGTCATAATGGCACAGGCGGCAAATCTGTGCGGGATCCATCCCCTGGAAAAGTGCCTCGAAAATGGAATACAGCCTCAGGTCCGATGGCTCGGAAAGCGCTTTCATGAGCCTGTCGCCTGACATGTAATTCCTTATTTTCAGTGATTCGACGGTTTCAAGGGAAGCGATTGCCTTCATGAGAGCTTCCTCGAATGTCCTCCCGATCCCCATCACCTCCCCTATAGATTTCATCTGCACCCCTATAGATCTCGATACGGCAAACTTCTCGAAGGGCCATCTCGGTATTTTCACGGTGACGTAATCCAGAGAAGGCTCGAATGAAGCGAATGTGGTTCCGGTGACAGGATTTTTCACCTCTGCGAGGCTGTATCCCAGCACCAGTTTTGAGGCGACCCTGGAGATGGGGTATCCTGAGGCTTTTGATGCCAGTGCAGAGGATCTTGAAGTTCTCGGGTTTAACTCAACAACGAAGATGTCCCCTTTTTCCGAAAGGGCGAACTGGATGTTGCATGCCCCGATTATGCCAAGGGCATCAATAATGCGGAAACCTATATTCCGCATTCTCTGGTGGGTCTTATCATCTATGGTCTGGGCAGGCGTCACCACTATGCTTTCTCCCGTGTGGACTCCCATAGGATCAAGGTTTTCCATGTTGCAGACCGCAATCCTGTTTCCGAAGGAGTCACGCACGAGTTCATACTCGAATTCCTTCATACCTTCGAGGGATTTCTGTACATCCAGCGACCCGCCTTCCCTTGCCATCACGCTCTTGACAAAGAATTCCCTGAGTTCCTCCCTGGTCTGAAAAATCCTCCCGCCGGAACCTCCAAGCGAAAAGGATGTCCTTCCTATGCAAGGGATCATCTCGACCTCAAGGGCGTCTATTTCCTCCAGCCTCCAGATTGTCCGGGAAGGGGCAACCTTATCTCCCGCACTCCTGACAAGTTCTGAGAACCTTTCCCTGTCTTCGGCAACCTTTATCGATTCCACCGGTGTTCCCAGTATCTTGATCCCCATCTCTTTCAGCAATCCCGTGGAGTTCAGTTCCAATACCACGTTGAGTGCAGTTTGCCCCCCGACTGCCGGATATATGTAGTGCAGATTCTCCCTTCTCATTATTGATGCAACGTTTGCCGGAGTTATTGGTTCGATGTAGACCCTGCTTGCGACTCCCTCGTCTGTCTGGATTGATGCAGGATTCGGGTTCAGCAGCACTACGAAGAGTCCCTCTTCCCTGAAGGAGAGGCATGCCTGGGTGCCGGAATAGTCAAACTCTGCTGCCTGACCTATGCGGACCGGCCCGGAACCGATGACCAGTATGCCGTCAATTGCGATGTCTCTCGGCACGGCCACCCCTCGCCAGGTTCTCGACATCCCTGAAAAAATTCATGCTGTCCATTGGGCCCGGAGACGCTTCAGGATGGTACTGCACCGACATGATGGATTTTCTTTTGCTCTCAAGTCCCTCCACCGTTCTGTCGTTGCTATCGCGAAGCGTGACCTTGAGGCGGGTTCCATCAATGCTGGCCTCGTCCACGGAGTAGCCATGGTTCTGCGTTGTTATCAGTATCTTTCTTCCATCCGTGACACTGTGATTGACCCCCCGGTGTCCGTATTTCATCTTTATTGTGTGTGCGCCGCTGGCCAGCGCGATTATCTGGTGTCCGAGGCAGATGCCCGCGATCGGCACCTTTCCCATTCTGCAGGCAACGAAATCGGTGAGAGGACGGTTTGCCGGATGTGCAGGGTCGCCAGGCCCGTTGGAAAGGAATATGAGGTCATAATCTTCGCCCAGCGATGCAAAATCTGCGTTGTAAGGAACTATGTCGACAGTTCCAATAGCAGAAAGCCTGCTGATTATTGACCTCTTGGCGCCAGTGTCCACAAGCAGGATTGCGAATTCCCCGCTCCCTGGTATTGTGCGTTTCCTGATTCGGAGCTCCCCGAGGAGATCGGTGGACATTGGATCCGGTATCCCCTGCAGGTCGGATGGATCGCTGCATATAGCCCCCTTCATCGTCCCGCTTTCCCTTATCTTCATGATAAGGCGCCTGGTGTCGATGCCGTCTATCCCCGGAATGGCATATTTTTTCAGGAAACCGTCCAGGGGTTCGTCGCTGTAAGTCGACCTGTATATAGCATGACCGTCCTTCGTGATTACTCCAGAGACCTGAACCCTGTCCGACTCCATCATCTCCTCATTCCAGGCATAGTTTCCGGTGGTTGGGCTTGCAAAGACGACTATCTGCCCCCTGTATGAGGGATCGGTCAGGGTTTCCACATAGCCGGTCATTGACGTGGTGAAAACAACTTCTCCCGTGGAATCTGCATCCGAACCGAAGGCAGTGCCCTTGAAAATCGTCCCGTCTTCAAGCACCAGATACTTTTCCATGAGGTTCCCTGTCAGTCCGTTCAAAGAAGATTATGACAACCTGTATTAAGATGTTACTTGGACCGGACAATGCTGGTTGAGAAATTGCCGCATGAATTGACTTTTCGTAAGGCCGAAGCGTGAAATAAGCTGAACTTTAAAAATAAAAAAGTGGGATTGGGAAAATCAGAGGAAATAGCTGATTATTCCCATCAGGGCATAGTGGCTCAGCATTATGCTGATGAAAAGAATGGAGACCGTGTTTACGACCTTGATCAGGGGGTTTATGGCCGGGCCAGCCGTGTCTTTTGTGGCATCTCCAACGGTATCCCCAACTACGGCAGCCTTGTGGGCTTCAGATCCCTTCCCGCCGTAGTTTCCCTGCTCAATGTATTTCTTCGCGTTATCCCAGGCACCGCCGCCGACCGTCATCATAATGGCAAGCGGATATCCTCCCAGTATCACTCCGAGGAGGACTCCTCCCAGAGCAAGAGGCCCAAGCGTGAATCCAACGACAAGTGGCGTGCCTACACCG
>JAJYPW010000116.1 GCA_021795055.1 Thermoplasmata archaeon | reverse complement strand
TTGGGAGTGACCAATCGTTCGGCATCAACATTCGATTCGCCTCCATTACGATAATGTCTATACCTGATGCAAAGGTCCTCTGCCTGGGTGCGGTTGCGCTTTCCCATGAACTGAAGTCCAGGCTGATTTCAAAAGACACGGAGGCTGGCAGATGAATCCGCAACAGTCCCCGATTATCCGGTGACTAGCGGGGCTATCAGTTTTGCCACTTCCTTGAGGAAACTTTCATCCTTCCCCGAAAACGCATTCCTTGCATCGGAGTCTATATCGATCTCTCCGATTGCCTTGCCGTTCAGCTTAATGGGCACAACGATTTCAGAATTTGTCGACGGAAAACATGCAAGATATTCGGTATTGCTCTTTACGTCAGGTTCCAGCACCACCTGATCCTTCACTATTGCGAGGCTGCACAGCCCTTCTCCAAGTGGGATTACCTCATGCTCGGTTCTCTCTCCGGAATACGCTGAAAGTACCAGCTTTTCTTCCTTCAGCAGGTATATGCCTGTCCAGTTGTAACTTTCGAAACGCTTCCTGAGTTCATCGCAGACCCACTGGTCAGACGCCAAACCTTTAGAGAGTTTTTCCTTAAGATCAGTGATGAAATTCCCGTACGGATCTCCTGACATCAGTTCCTAATGTAACAGGATGGATAAACCCTTTTTGTGGATTGTCCCAACAGTTCTGTTAGAGTCTGGAAGTACCATCAACCACAAGGAACCTGCCGATGGTGTTCATAGATCTGGACCAGACGGAACTTCTCCTTTCCAGCAACCTTAACTCAGACCTCCCAACTCGCAGTTTTATATCCCTTCCTCCGGGTACAAAGTTCAGGTAGTCAGTGAATATGATCGATTCGACCATAGCTTCCATGAACTTCACATAGCCCGCATCTTCCAGCAGTAATGCATGTGCAGGCGATTTCCTCTTTCGCGCCAGTATAGCTTTCAGGTAACGTGATATCCCGATTCCCGGCGCGGACTCCTTCAGCATGAGGATCAGGTCACCCCTGCTGAGGTTAGCGCTTCTCCTCAGCAGGTCCACCTCCTTGAGGCTCAATACGCAGGGTCCGATCTCGGAGGAAAATATTGAATCCTTTAACCCTGAATCAAAAAAGCTGAGCGACCGGTTGCCGGTGGAGCATGCGATTATCCCGCCAAGAGATGCAGCCTTCTCATAAAAATCAAGAATAGAGTACCTCCCGTAGTTACCGAGACCTCCTGCGGAGATAAGCATCGACCTGGGGAAGACTGTCAGGTCGGATATCAGGAGCCTTCTCTCATTACGCAAAAAATATTCTGATACAATGTCCGCAATCCACAGATCAGTGGGGATTTTGGAGGAAAAAAAGGAAATGTAGGTAGTGCTCGCCAGTTCTGTCAGGAATCTAAGCGCGCCATTCCTGCTTCCCACGGGATAAATGCTTATCCTGTAATCGTATGACTCCATTGAAACCTTAAGGGAGTCCTGTTCACCCCTGACTGCTGGCAGCAGAATCTCAAAATCGAGGCCTGCCTCTTCCCCTAGCCTGATTATTGGATCAAGGATGCTACGGAAACCTGAGGCAGTGACAGGAGAATCAGGGATAAAGGTCACTGACTTGGGGAATTCCCTGATCGCGGCCAGGGTCTGGCCGTCAGATAGTATGTCCTGGTAGCTCAACAGGATAGTATTTACTAAAGGGTATATGAGCTTGTCCCGCTGCTTTCCCGGTAGTGCAGGAACCGGTAAACAGCGAAATGCTATTTTACCACCGGCAGCATACACCTGCAAGTGTCGCCTATTCAGAAAACATACTGGATTTTCAGGTATTATTTCGTGAGCTTTTACCGGTCCAGAAGTTTTTACTTCATGCTTTCGGTGATAAGCATTGCAGGTGCCATGCTCACTTACCTCACAATGAAGTATTTCCTGCACTACTCAGGAATTTCCATCTTCCAGAGTATTTCTTCACTTCTCAGTGAACAGCAGATTCTTGGTTTCATATGGACTTACGTTGGATCGTATGTTCCTGTGTTCGCTGCAGTGTTCTTCGGCTCATCCGCCATTTCAGGGGAGATTGAATCCAGGTCAGCTTATTCGGTCTTCCCACTGCCTGTTTCAAGAACTTCCCTGATGATCGGAAAGTATTTTGCCTCCCTGCTCGCAGGCTTTCTCATCGTCATCTACTATTATGCGTTCTTTGCGGTGAATACCATCATCGTACTTGGCACGCTGGATACCGGCACTTTCACACTGTCGCTTGCTCTTTCATTGGCGTTTCTTTCATCGCTGCTTTCCATGACATACCTTGTCAGCACCCTGTTCAACAGGGCCACCTACTCTTACATAACGGTATTCATTATCTACTTCCTCATTTTCACGGCGCTAAACTATGTTATCCAGCTGCTTTACAACTATTTTCCCTTCTACCTGCTTAACAACACCTCATCAGTGATCTCCAGGGTCTACCTGAACTTCAACCCGAACAACCTGTTCCTCACCCAGAACATTTTACCACTGTCGATGGATGAGGCACTTCTGTACACCGGCGTTTTCTTTGCGTACACATTGATTTGCTTCATTGCCGCAGTATTCATATTCCAGGAAAAGGAGGTGAAATGAAACGAAGCTGATTGCGGATTCGCTGACCCGCAGATACGGAAATGTGGTCGCACTTACTGGCCTCAGCCTGCAGATCGACGCCCCAGGCGTGTTTGTGATCCTTGGTCCAAACGGTGCCGGAAAGACCACGTTCATGAAGATTATCACGGGACTCGTAAAGCCATCGGCCGGAAGCCTGAAAATCAACGGACTGGATACATGGAGTGATCACTCAAAGGTGTCGGAAGGGATTGGCGCCCTGATTGAGCAGCCGGAATTCCATCCCTATATGACTGGCAGGGAGATTCTAGAATTTCACTCCAGAGTCAAGGGGATTTCTGGAATCGCCCCTGAAGTAGAGAGAGTGGCTGGCCTCACTGAGATCTCGGAATATCTCGACAGGAAAAGCGGAGGATATTCCAGGGGGATGAAACAGCGGCTGGCGCTGGCAAGCGCACTGCTTGGCGATCCGGAACTGCTGGTGCTTGACGAGCCAACCTTCGGGCTGGATCCCCTTGGCATGATAATGATCAGGAAGATAATCAAGAAGTTGAGCACGGAAATGGGCAAAACCGTTATCCTGAGCACACATCTGATCTTTGAGGCCTCAGAACTGGCTGACAGGGTTCTAATCTTTTCAAAGGGCAGGCTGGTTTATGACAGCCCAGCCGACCACACAAGAAAACTTGAGGTGGGAGTCGCCGGTGACGCTTCGCCACTCGCCAAAATTGATGCCACAATACAGGGGGATACCGCCTATTTTCAGCTTGACGATCCAGCCAGGATCAATGGCATACTCTCGGGAATATTAAAAACCGGACTGGCGGTCACTTCAATCAGGGAGATAGA
>JAJYPW010000115.1 GCA_021795055.1 Thermoplasmata archaeon | reverse complement strand
AAGCAGGAGAAAAGTTACCGGGGTCATGACCAGTATTGCGCCGTCATTGGCAAAAAAGGCTGAAACCAGTGCGGTAGCCAGGGATATGTAAACGAAGAGCAGTTTCCTGCTGGACCTGGCAAGCAGGGCTATTCTGTAGCCAAGATACCTGAAAAACCCGGCTTCCTCCAGAACAAGCGAAAAGATTATGATCGCAACAAACGTGAAGGTCGAGTTCCATACGATACTCCATATGGTTTCAAGATTCTGAAGACTTACAAGCCCGAGAAGAAGAGCCGCCGCGCCTCCAATGAGGGCCGAATATCCGATCTGTATGCCCTTCGGCCTGAATACGACAAGCACAAGCGTAACGAAAACAATTCCCATGCCTTCAAGGAAGGCAGCGCTGGCAAGTCCCGTGCTTATCCGTTGGGGAAATGTCTCCGGCGTAATAAAAATAGGTTTTAGTCCATAGCAACATTACAAGGCAGTGAATATCAAGAAAAATCACCTAGACGGACAGAAGAGCCCATACTTGATACAGCACTTGCACAACCCCGTGGACTGGTATCCATGGTCCGAGGAGGCGTTCAGGAAAGCCCGTGAAGAGGACAAGCCTGTTTTTTTGAGCATTGGTTATTCGACCTGCCACTGGTGCCACGTGATGGAAAGGGAAAGTTTCGAAGATGAGAAGGTCGCAAAGGCCATGAACGACGCGTTTGTGTCCATAAAGGTGGACAGGGAGGAGAGGCCCGACATAGATCAGTTTTACATGAGTGTGTGCCAGATGATGACTGGCTCAGGCGGATGGCCTCTGAACCTTATACTGGACAATGATAAGAAGCCATTCTTTGCATTCACCTATATCCCGAAAGATTCGAGAGGCGGGCAGGTGGGACTTATAGACCTCACAGCCCAGATATCAAAGCTGTGGGAGGAGAACAGGGCGGAACTGAGGGATCAGGGTGAAAAAATAGTGGCTACAGTGAGCAACTTCTCCAGAATAAGGAAGGGAGAACTTGACATCAGGGAGGCTTTCCAGAATGCCTTCCTGGAATTGAGTAAGAGTTACGACACTGAGAATGGTGGATTTGGCTTCCGCCCCAAATTTCCCAATTTCCCCCACATAATGTTCCTCCTCAGATACAATTACCTGTATGGAGAAAAGAAAGCAGTGCAGATGGTTGAGAAAACCCTGAGGAAAATCAGGGAAGGCGGGATATACGATCAGGTGGGCTTCGGGCTGCACAGATATTCCACCGATCCGCATTGGATTGTCCCACATTTCGAGAAGATGCTTTACGATCAGGCAATGGCTATAACAAGCTATGCCGAGGCCTACCAATCTACTGGAGACAGGTTCTACTCAAACGTTGTTGCTGAAGTTTATGCTTTTCTCCTGAGAGAGATGAAGGATCTTGATGGCGGCTTTTATTCCGCCATCGATGCAGACAGCGGGGCGGGTGAGGGGAGATATTACCTGTGGTCCTATCAGGAGCTTCTGGGAGTTCTCGGTGAGGATTCTGAGGCATTCTGCAACGTATTTAACTGCACTCCGGACGGGAACTTTGTCGATGAAGCCACAGGCAGGAGCGCCGGGCTGAATGTTCTTTACACGGTGTCCGAACTCGCATTAAATGACAATGCCGGAGAAATGGGCCAGAATAATGAGATCGTCAACCGGGGACGGAAAAAGCTCCTGGAAGCCAGAAAGGGGAGGGATCAGCCCGGTATCGACAGGAAGATCGTTACCGAACTCAACGCACTGATGATAACAGCACTTTCAAGAGCATACAGGGCAACCGGACTGAAGGAATACATTGACACTGCGGTCGGGACCGCAGATTTCCTTTTGAGGCGGATGGTGAAGGAGGATGGATCCCTGCAGCACCAGTTCATAAGGGGAATTGCTTCAGGAGACGGGATGCTGAATGATTATGCATATCTCGTTGAGGCATTCCTGGAGCTATTCAGCGTCACTGGAGAGAGGAGATTCCTTGATTCTGCAATCAGAGTCAATGAAAAGCTTATCGCTCTCTTCCATGACGGGGATGGCGGATTCTTCACCTCTCCGTATAAAACAGACATACCTGTCAGGATGAAAGAGGCATATGACGCCCCGCTGCCTTCAGGGAATTCGGTGGAGGTGCGAAACCTGGTGATCCTTTCCTACCTGATGGACAGGCAGGATTTCATGGGCCTGGCAGAGAAATGTGTCGCCGCGTTCTCCGGGATGATTTCAGAGTCCCCTACGTACTTCATTGCAATGATCCAGTCCGCCTTTTCGCTGATGGGAGAATCCTACTTTATCAAGGTATCGGGGCAGAACACAGAAATCTACAGGAAGAATTTCCTCACGGGCATTGGTTTCTCTCCGTTCTCCATAGTCTACCCTGACGGAACACCAGATCATGCGGGAAAGGCCGAGTATTCTGTCTGCACCATGAAGGAATGCAGGATGCCGGTCAGTTCCCTCGATGATGCCCTGGCAAGCATTGCCAGATCCCATTCAAAGGATTGAGGCTATTGCTGCTGGAGAGGGGCTTTTCCTGAGCTGTAGAGGCTGAAGCGATGAAATATCCTTACCGCTTCCCCTATGATCATGCCAGTAACAAGGGTCAGAAGCACCGATGATAAAAAAATCGCCCCCAGCTGCGGGTAGTACAGAATCGCCATGATCTTGAAGGTGAAAAATGCCGTCCACAGGGTGACGACTGCAAGCGACCGCCTGTAGTAAACCCTGTCCTTCCTGGTGAATATCCGGATCCTGCCGCTCAGTATGATGCCAAGCGCTATGCCAATCACCGTATCAATAAGTGCAGCCAGCAGTTCATCGAAGGATGCACCGATGAACGTCAGTGAGACGAAAATGCCGTAAACTACTGGAATCAGAAAAACTCTGGTCTCCGAAAATTTCTCCCCGTAAAGTGCCCTGGCAATTCTGAAAATGTAGAGTATCCCAATTATTGCAAGGATGGTGAACAGTGGATATGCCAGGGGTATATCCCCTAACAGGGATTGCAGCGAGCTGACCTGGGACGATGCCATTACAGAGGCGATACGTGCCGCAGCATAAAACCGTTTGCAGTTCGCTGAAAGCAAAGTATCTTAAAATGCTATACATACACCCAAAAAGCTGGTGCTGCAGAATGGACAAGATGGCCGAGGTCGAAATATCAAAGGATGGAGAACTTTATCTCGCTAGGATTACTCTGCCTACCGGAGAAGTCATAACCCTGGAGAACGAGGATTTTGAGGAGGTTCTCGAGCAGGTAGCAAATGATCTTCAGGAGAGATTTGGCGCATAGATCGGGCGAGGATGGCCCAGTGGTACGGCGGCAGCCTGCTAAGCTGTTTCTCTATGAGAGCGGGGGTTCGAATCCCCCTCCTCGCGCTTATACTCGTAATCAAGTCCTTTTTTCACACCACGATTTCAGAGGGCTCTAACAGTTAAAGGGAAACTTTAAGTAATT
>JAJYPW010000114.1 GCA_021795055.1 Thermoplasmata archaeon | reverse complement strand
ATCAGGGACCCGAAAATGACGGCGCCGATGTCCCACCTTGTGGCGTTGACCTTGTACATGGTGTTTTCATTTGTTTTTGCTTTTACCATTCCGGCCACCTACTTTCTCCTTTTCTTGAACTGTCCGTTCGCCTTCCTTGGATACTGATTCTTGTTGTTCCTCTTGATCGTACCTCTCTTGCCTGCTTTTCCCCTGTTCCTTTTTCCGTTGTTCTTTTTTCCTTTCTTGTTTACCAACCTTCAGTCACCTCCCTACTTTCTCCCCTTGCTCTTGGAGCCGTTCCTGCTTGGCTTCTTTCTAACCTTGCCTGCCACCTGGTTCATCCTGCCATACGCATTCGAGAACGACACGTCATGGAACGGTATTACGAAGAACACCGAAACTACCAGCAATCCGGTCGCTGTGACGTATCCAATATCTTCAGCCGTGGTATACCCGAAGAGTGTCGAGTGTATGCCGGTCACCGACGGATTCACCGTGTACGTGGTGATGCTATAGTTGGAAAATTCCAGTTCGAGCATCATGTCACTTGACTGGTTTCCGGTGATCATTGCAGGACTGACTGCAAATGTCAGGTTCTGGAGCGTTTTGTTGGCTTTGGTGACAGTGTAGGCAGATACCGGCTCGAAGTTGCTGTATGACGTGCCGTCACCCAGGACTGCGGTCACGTTTCCGGAGAGCCCGGTTGTCGCAAATGCTACCTTGTCAACTGCATAGGTGTTCATGAGCCCCAGTGTAAGGTTCGTGCTAAGTATGTTGACAGTGTCGTACTTGTACCCTGTTACAACGCCGGTCGAATTGATTATCTTGGCGTAGTAGGTGTTTGTTATCGTGGTCATGTATGTTCCGTTGCTGGCACTTGCAGTGGCGATTGGCAGTGCGCTGTACTCCTTGCTCGTTGCATTCTGTCCCCATGCGTAGTTTACGGCTGAGTCCTGACCCAGCACTATTGCGTGTGTCTGTGTGGACGCAGCACCCTGTGCGAGTCCCCCGGCTATTGCGCCAAAGAAAAGGGTAACTACTATGCCCAGGATTGCGAATACGATCAGTCGCTTGCCTTTACTCTTTTTCGATTCCATTCAGAAGCTTCAACTCCTCGATCGCATAATTGGCGGAATCTATTATAAAGGTATCTTTTTTGGCCGTTCCTTATCCCGGCTGAGCATCAGGTGCCGGCGTTCTCTGTTTCGTTTTCGGTTGGAGATGGGTACTGCACAAACCTTGCCTTGTTTACGGGGATTTCGCTTCGCCTCAGGACGCCATCCGCTTCGAGCTGGTTAAGCACCAGGAATATCCTCCTGGACGATATCTCCCCATATTTTACGGTGTACCAGTAACACAGGTTTTTTACGGTAAAAGACCCGGTGAATTTCTCCGATATGACCTGCATAACTCTCTCAGCTATGATTTCACCTGATTTCTGCATTGATTACGAACCGCCCCCTTAACTATTTTTGATACTGTAGTATCAAATTCAATGGCACTTACTCCCCTCCCATGTCCGCCTGCGCCCATCGCTTTTCTATCCTGGACTTCGCCTCGGCCGGAGATATTCCCCCATCCTCCTTCCCGTCCCCGCTGTGCCAGGTCGGTATTATAATCACCCCATTCCGCTCGAACGGCTGCCCCTTCGAGATCGTGCCCACGTACCGGAACGATATCCCGTCCATGCTCTCGGAAATGACATACTGCCCCTTCCTGACGGAGTGGTCCACCTTCACGAAGATTTTTTGTGAACTGTTGTGAACTCCCTGTGAACCATTGGCAGAAATGCTGGTTGATTGGTGTTTAGCATTTTGTTGTGAACTCTTGTGAACTTCCTGTGAACCCTTTGTGAACTTCCCGATCTCCATCCTGATCATGTCGGATGTCCAGTCGGGATGCTTTCGCTTGATCTGCATCCGGAGCCTGTGAACCTGCTTGGGTTCAGTCATTGCGAATACTCATCCTTCCCCGGGCTTATCCGTGGGACTTTTACGTGCATGACATCCAGGTGATTTCCCTGGAAAATGTAATCCACGATGTCGAGATTGATCCACCTGACTTCGTCCCCATCCTGGAGAAGCAGCCCATACTTGTTCAGTTTCAGGAGCTTTCCGAAAGACGCCTGGTTCATCCCGTCGTTGTCCGTACTCTCGTAGTTAGTCACAACAGTGACATATTTGCCCTTGAGAGACCTTATACCTCTCATGCTATTCTCTCCCCGAGCGAGGTCTGCGAGATTTGCTTCCTTGAAAATATCAGGAGAAGTGCTTTATCCATCTTCATGAGCTTCTCCATCCAATCACGGTTCACTTTCCCCTGAATGGTCACATCCTTCTCCAAGGAGTCTTCCGGGAGTTCCCGGGGAACGACCACCTGGACACCTTTCAACCAGGCATGGCAGATCACGTGTTCTGTCATGAACGGGTAGGTTGATCTTATTTTCCAGACCTGGAATTCCTGTTCGTTCAGCGTCCTGTAGTATTCTTCCTTTCCCTGGTTCCACGATCTGATAGTCGTGAATTCAGCGTCGTTAAGCTTGTCCCACAGATGGGAGAATTTGATCTTGTTGCAGGGCATCAGGCCTGCCTCCTGAAGTTTTGATACTTCCTTGCAGCTGCTATGTCGGACTGGATTGCTTCGAGGAAGATCTTCTCCTCTTCGGGCGTAAGGTCCAGCTGGACCTTCAGGTTACCATAAGTAAGGGTTTTCATCTCAGGGCCTCCCCATCGTTCGGATGCTCATGCAGCCTTGCATGCGGAAATAGTGTTGCCTGCATCCCTGTCTTTATGGCTTCATAGATATAATCAGCAAAATATGCATCAATATACCTGGAATATTCGCCGGATTCAACTATGGCGTCTGCAAGCATCACAGTCATGGATATTGAATCGGCAAGGCATTCCAAGTACCTGTAGCTGGCTAAACCTGGATAATCAAGCACATGACCGGAAATGGAATAATATCCCTCAATCAACACATCCATGCCCTCCGGGGAAATTAAGAAGTTGAGATTCTCGAGAGATTCCGTCACTATCCCTCTGATTGTCCTGATTGTCTCTGCATCAGGCATCTCAAGCGTCCTGGCTGTCATCCCCTTCTCCTCATCGGAAAACGTCATTCTTTTGTCACCGCCAGTTTCATCATCCCGGAATCAAGTGCAAGCAATATGGCCATGGATATTTCCACATGGGTGAAAAATGGTGGAGATTCCCGAAGCTTCGCATATGCCTGCCTGAAGGTCATTCCGCTTTCCACATAACGAAAGAGCGTCGCCTGGATATCCGACTGTGTTTTAGGAGTCATAATGGTATCTCTCTCTTGTCGTCGAGCTTAATCGCAGGAGGATTCATGTATGATGGCTCCATTTTCCTCTTGACGCTTGTCCTGATCCTGTCATCCAGTATTCTTGGCCTGAATTTCTTGAGTATTTCCAGGCTTATGTCCGATGCCTGTTCCGCCTCTCTGAATGCACCCAGCA
>JAJYPW010000113.1 GCA_021795055.1 Thermoplasmata archaeon | reverse complement strand
CGCAGTCAGATCCATAGCCGGCACGAACACACTCCACATGAAGGTGGAGAGGAAGCTTGCGGAATTCAAGAATATGGAGGATTCTATTGTTTTCCAGGGAGGGCTCCTGGCTAACTCGGGAACAATCCCGGTAATGGTCGGCAAAGACGATGTCGTCTTCAGCGAGGAACTCAATCATGCAAGCATAATCGATGGCGTCAGACTGAGCTCTGCCCGGAGAGTTGTTTACAGGCACCTCGACATGGAAGACCTCGAATCGAAACTTAAGAGCGAGAGAAATACTGGAAAGAAGGCAATGATCATATCGGACGGCGTATTCAGCATGGACGGTGACATTGCTCCCCTTGACAGGATCACTGAGCTCGGGGAAAAATACGACGCGATGGTTTATGTTGACGATGCCCATGGTGAAGGTGTTCTGGGAAGCCATGGCAGGGGGATAGTTGATCATTTCCATCTTCACGACAGGGTTGATCTGGAAATGGGCACATTCTCAAAGGCCCTCGGCACCATGGGAGGATTTTCAGCCGGTTCGCGCGATCTGATCAATTTACTGCATCAGAGGGCAAGACCCTTTCTGTTCAGCAGTGCGTTGAATCCTGGAGATACCGCAGCTGTGCTGAAATCCATAGAGATATTGGAACGCGATGACTCGCTTGTGAAGAGGCTGTGGAAGAATTCCGATCGCCTGAAAAGCGGCCTGAACGATGCTGGGTTCAATACCGGAAAGAGCAAGACACCAATCACACCCGTCATTATTGGTGATGAGAAGAAGACCCTTGAACTCAGTACATCACTTTACAAGGATGGCGTTTTTGCATCACCCATTGTGTTTCCGACTGTTGCGAGAGGTGCTGCCAGGATAAGGCTTATGCCATCCGCCGTCCACTCGGACGAAGACATAGCACTAGCAGTGGAGAAATTCAGGAAGATCGGGAAAAGCATTGGCGTTATCTGAGGGGTTTTTCCCGCTGGGAAGCACTTCGGTGGGCACGGTCATCTATAGATTTAAAGATCTCTTCAGGGCGGTTGTCCTGGATAGGCCAAACCGGTTCATTGTGGACGCTTCCTGGGAGGGGGGGAAAATAAAGTGCCATCTCCATGACCCTGGGAGGCTGAAGGAACTAATTTTCCCTGGAAATTCCATTCTTGTCAGGCGCGCCGCTGCCGCCAGGACAATGTACAGGGTAACTGCGGCATTGAGTGGGAATAGATGGATACTCATTGATTCAGGCATTCATTCCAGGATAGCCTCCGCATTGCTTCGGGACGGCTTCATGCAGGAGGTTCCCCTATCCGGCAGGAGGATTGATTTTGCGTGGCAGATCGGTGGCAAAAAAATCTACCTGGAGGTGAAGGGGTGCTCCCTCTGCATCGATTCGATCGCGCTGTTCCCGGATGCCCCCACCAGGCGCGGAACCGAACAGATTAAGTTGCTGACCGATTTTGCCCTTGAAGGCGGGAAGGCTTTTGTGCTCTTCCTGGTGTTTTCCGAGGACGCTGCATCATTCAGTCCAAACGCTGCAACCGATCCCGATTTTGCGAATCAGCTTGGATCATTTGTTTCTGCAGGCGGAAAGGTGGTAACTGCTAAGTTCGGCTTCAGGGAAAAAGAGCTGGTTTATCTTGGAGAAGTGTCCCTGGGGAGGCAATGGAATGGGTGACAGTAAGTCAGACATCAGAATGATCCTGCAGAAGATGCGCAGCCAGGCGCCGCCGCATCATTTTGAGTTTTCCGAACCATTCTGGGTGCTCATTACAACCATGCTTTCTCACAGAACCAAGGATGAGGTGACGGACAGCGCATCGAGAAAACTATTTGAAAGGTACGGGAACGTGAATGGCTTGGCCGGTGCTGATCCGCATGAAGTGGAATCGCTCATAAGGAGGGTGGGATTCCATGGGGTGAAGGCAGTACGCATAATCCAGGTCTCAAACATTATAATCGACAGGTTTGGCGGAAAGGTGCCAAGCGCACTGGAGGATCTGGTATCCCTGCCCGGTGTGGGAAGGAAGACCGCAAACGTTGTGCTTTCCGATTCCATGAACATTCCCGCCATAGCAGTTGACACACACGTTCAGAGAATCAGCAGGAGGTTTGGATGGTCAAATTCCGACGACCCGGAAGTTACTGAAAGAAGACTCATGAAGATTGTCCCCCGGGATCTTTGGGTTGGCCTCAACCCTATGCTGGTCGAGTTCGGAAAGACCATATGCCGTCCAATTGGGCCCAGATGCGGAATGTGCAGCGTTAATTCTTATTGCCGTTACTTCGCTAAACGTAAAAAATCGTAGAGTTGTACGTGGACTGATATTTATGCAGGGCAATACAAAAAGAAAATATATCACGGGAAGCTTTTACGCTTGCCCATTCACCGGGAGTAATCAGGCAAATGAGTGATAAAATGGTTGAAATAAAAGTCAAGAGCGAGATGGACGTTGACAGGAGCCTGTGTAATTATTGCGGCGCCTGCGTAGGCATGTGCCCGACAGATGCCATATTCATGGACGACACAGTGATTGAAATACACGAGAACAAATGCATAAAGTGCACATTCTGTGTAATTGGATGCCCAACCGGCGCGATATCTGCGGAGTGGTTCCATGCAAAACTATGATGTTCTGGTCGTGGGTGCCGGGCCAGGCGGGAGTTCAGCCGCAAGATTTTCAGCAAGAGCCGGGCTTAAGACCCTGATGATAGAAAAGAGGCCGGACATAGGATCGCCTGTAAGATGCGGTGAGGGTCTCTCCAAGGAATGGATGCGCGAGGGCGAGATCAAGCCCAACCAGCACTGGATAGCTGATGAGGTCAAGGGGGCCAGGATATTTGGGCCTTCCGAGAAGAAGGCGATCGTGCTGAGGGCAGAGAAGGCAGGCAACGAAGTTGGTTTTGTTGTCGAGAGGGATAAGTTCGACAAGGAGATGGCTGCCATTGCCGGAGAAGCCGGCGCCGATATCTGGATCAAGTCACCGGCGCTTGAAGTGATTAAGGAAAACGGAAAGGTTGCAGGCGCCAGGGTGAGACACAACGGGAAGATGGAAGATGTCAGGGCAAAGATGGTTATTGCCGCCGACGGGTTTGAGAGCGAATTCGGAAGGTGGGCAGGCCTCAAATCAATAATCCTGGCAAAAAATGACATAATTTCCTGCGTGGAATACAGGATGAGAAATGTCGATTCCGATCCCGATTACACGGATTTTTACCTTGGGAGCGTTGCCCCTGCGGGTTACCTTTGGGTTTTCCCGAAGGGTGAAAGGGAAGCCAATGTTGGGATAGGGATCACCATAACTGCTGCAAAGGACAGGTTTGACGTGAAGAATTACCTCGACAACTGGATTAAGAACCACCCGGGTTATTCCAAAGGCAAGACCATACAGTACATCACCGGAGGCGTTTCTGTATCAAAGGTCAAGGACAAGTTCACCCTGCCAGGTCTCCTGCTTGTGGGAGATGCAGCCAGGCTCATTGATCCCATT
>JAJYPW010000112.1 GCA_021795055.1 Thermoplasmata archaeon | reverse complement strand
AGCCCTGCAACTGTAATAGAAGGATGCGAAATTTCCGGACCTGTACTGAACCAGGGACTCTATCAGATCGGCAGGGAATTTCTTCACGACACTGTAGAAATTGATCAGCTCGGGATTAGTGTCAGAGATCTTTCCTGATGAGATGAGGCTGCGGCTGCACAGTTCAGAGAACAGGGCAAGCCCTCCTGCAAATGGCTCGAGGTAGCTGCTCCAGGAACCCGGCAGCAGACTGATCAGATCAGGCAGTATCTGCCTTTTCCCGCCAGCCCACTTGAGCAATGGTTTCATCCCAAATTCCTCATCATGCGTCCAATAATAAATCTGCCTGCCGAGCTGTGTGGCGATAAGGCTGTTCGTTCGCCACCTTCTGTTTCTTTCACTATTTTTTCTTCATGGATATCAGGAAATGATCTCCGATAAATTTGAAGGGAAAGTGGGATGATAGGTGTGAATCCATGGAGATAAGGAAGCTGTGATTCCTTCCCGGTGGAAACATCTTTGAATTGTAGTTCGAAGGCGGAAGTATTACTGGCACGCCTTCCACGCGAATCGTCTTGAAGTAATCGCCAAACAGCCCGGAAATGTACGAGCTCGAATATGGATATACGTCAATGCAAAACCTGGATCTGCCTTCAGGTATGGGCGCCCTCATCCTCTCGAACACCCTGTCAAGTTTCAGCCCTACTGCATGAAGCATGGGATCGGAAAAACATAACTTGTTGTAAAGGCCCATTACAACCTTACCTTCATTTGTGGTAAGGTTATACATTTGTTCTGGAAGCATGGAAATATCCGGCTCGCAATTGATGGCTCCATAGGTGGAATATATCCCATCGAAACTGTTCCTGTACTGGCTCGTGAGCATCTTCAGTTCGGATGCACGCAGCTTGATTGTGGTGAGTCTTTCTGACAGACCAACCGTGCCGGCCTTTTTGGAAAGAGTGTCGAGCATTTTCTGGGAAATGTCTATTGCAACCACTTCATGGCCGCCTTTCAGCATCTCTACAGTTTCCGCACCGGAGCCAGAACCAATCTCCAGAATGAGGGATTTCTTTGGGAAAGTCGAATTCAGAAGTTTGAGGGACCTGTCCCGAAGATAGACGTTAATCCTGTTTCCGAAGATGTGGGTGTCATACTGATCCGCAATGGAGTCAAACTCATCTTCCAGCCATGAAAAATATCTCTCTTTGCCACTGGACGCGCCAGGCCTGGCTTCCATACCAAGCCGGATGAACCTGGACGGGCTGGAAAACCACCTGCTGTATTTTTCCTTCCCGTATTTATTCATCAGGGAATTAAGAACCTCCCCCTTCAGGATATCGTCAACAACCAGGGAAGGATAGCACACCCTCTCCATTTCATGGTTAACCTTCACGGTGCACTGGCCGCTGCGCATCAGGACCGAGGGCCACCGTGCACTGAAATCTGTCGAAACAAGGTAGATGTCATCCTGCAATACGGTATACGCAAGCCTGACGTTATAGCTGCCTGCCTTGACATCTAAGTAATCTCTTTCGTTTGTTGCCTGCACGTGTGAGGGAAAATTGCTTTTCAGCTATATAATGTAGCGCAGCAGACATTATTCACTGCGAAGTTTTCAACTTTTCCGAACTGAGCCGGAGTCACAGGATGACAAAAGTATTTTTTATCAATATTTGCTCTGAGTAGTGTGAAATATTACTCCGAAAGGTTCCCGCTGAAATTTCTGTTTTCGGATTCGGGGATCTGTCTGGGCGTTGACACCAAGAGATGTTCTTTCCTTTTTTTGATCTCGAGGTCCGGTTTAATCGCCAAAAAGCGGCCCGTTGGCGACAAGGTGGTTGAGAACAACGATTACGAGATTCCAAGGATTGTGAAAGCCATGATGGCGGAACTTCCGGACCACAATAATGACTGATTGGTCCCGGCATCTCCCGTGTGAGGAATGGATTGTGCCCTAGACCCTGGTATTGGATGTTTCTACAATCCTCCACTGGGTGTAGTTGCGCCCCTTCCTGAAATCTGAACGTGCAAGGAAGTTGCTTATGGTCCCGGTGAAGAGCAGAAACGGCAGCCACATTAGCGTTCTACCATATTTTTTCAGGTATCGAACTATAATGGCAGCAAAATCTCCCACCCCGTCGGGAAGCATGAAGGACATGACGTTTGCAGGGAGATTCTTCTGCCTGATCTGGATGTATCCGAAATTGATCCTTCTTCTTTGCTCAATGAGCCCGCTGATTGTGGATGGAACATAGTTCCTGACTGTGACTTCCGGGATATAGGCTGCCTTGGCCCCGTTGAACTGAGCCATTATGCACTGGTATGAGTCTTCGTTGATCATTTCAGGGATTGCCGCAAGGTATTCCCTACCGATGGCAATGAATTCTCCTCCATGTATGAGCCTGCCCTTCTCATGCATGTATGAAAGTTCCGTATCCCTGATCTGCCAGAGCACATTTCCAATGCGTTCTGCAAAGTTTGTTACAGATCCGACTTTTACGTACGTTATGGCAATATCCGCTTGGGCGGCGGCCATCCGTGAGACAGTTTCGCCAAAGGCTGACGGTTCGAAGTCCACATCGCACGAAACCAGAAACACTATCCTGCCAAGTATGTGATCAAGGCACCTGTTAAACGATGAAGATTTTCCTTCCCGCACAGGACTGAAAAGCACCTTGTTTACTGATGGATCCAGTTTCAGAAGAAAGTCCCTCACTTCAGTATCCTGGTCGACGACCCATATCACGTTGCTGCAATCCGTTCTGGCCATTGTGGAGGACACATGCTTTACTGCTTCAAGATTCCCGTTCGAAAATATGACCACAGAATAATCAATCATTTCGATCCTGCTCCAGGTTTCTGGAAATGGCATGGTATTTCTCGCTGTCGAAATAGAAGAATCTGCGGGATAGAATCGTTGCAAAACCTCCGGTACCCTCCCCGTTTTTCCGGTCCATCGAGGAGGTGCGCAGGGACTTTATGTATATCAATGGCGACACGAAAATAAATGCGATAATGTCCAGGAATCCACCCAAAATACCTGCATTGCCCCGGGAAGCTGTTGGTCCGATACTGCCGTCGGTGCCACCCCCAATGGTATGGGAAAGGAGTTCCCCGTAATAGTCTGATCCTACCAGGGGAATAACCCTAAGGGCATCACGTTTTCGAAGACTGGAAAGCCCCTTGCTGTACATCTCGTATGCGGATCTGTCATCAAGGATCAGGGAAAGGCATATGTCCCCAAAGCCGTACAACCTGCGCAGAATGAAGCATCTTGTGAGCAACAGCCACAGCGAGGAATTCCTGGAAATTATGAAGATATCTACGTCGTCCGGCTCTGCCGGTTCGTACGAGACAGACCCGGATATTCCCAGGAAAAGCAGGTTTTTCCCGCCGATCAGATTGCCGTATCTCTCCGCATAAAGTATCTTTTCCCTCATCACATCAGAGTAACCGGAGAGGCTTTTCTGCATTTCCTTTTCCGGGAGCTTTTCAGAGATGTTGAATTTGTGCGCCTTTAA
>JAJYPW010000007.1 GCA_021795055.1 Thermoplasmata archaeon | reverse complement strand
AAACTCAGCTGGAAATACTGCTCGTAGCTGAATACCAATATGCTTACCGTCTGTCAAGAAGGCTCGGAGGCATTTTCCTCTTGTGCTCGCTGGAAACCATCATATCCATTACCGTTTTAGAAATTTTTACACTGCTCTCTCCACCTTCCAGTTTTCGGAGTTCCCCATCAAGTTGATCATAGGTCATTCCAAGTTCCGCCTCGTCGGTCTGCCCAGGCCATAACCCGGCAGAAGGGCTCTTCTTCACAATGTGATCCGGGAGGTTCAGATGCTTTGCCACAGCCCTGATTTCATCCTTGTAAAGATGGATTATTGGCTCGACATCGCATGCCCCGTCGCCAAATTTAGTGAAATATCCCGTAAGGTATTCTGACCTGTTTGTGGTGCCAACCACGATTCCTGAATAGAGGTTTGCGAAGTAATAAAGGATGCTCATCCTGATCCTTGCCTTCAGGTTCCCGGATACCTTCCTGTCAGGCCTTCCGTCCAGCGTCTCTTCGTAAGCCCTTTCTATCGGGGAGATATCGATTCTCTCAACTTTGACTCCGCTTCTTTTCTCCAGTTCAGCAAGATCCGTAAAATCCGTTTCGGGAGTGGCAGTGTCGAACATGAAATATGCATGGATCGTGGCGTGCGGAATGCGGGAGCATATTGTCAGAACCACGGAACTGTCTATGCCCGTGCTGACGCCTATCACAAAAACCCTGCCGGCGGAAATGCCTGCCAAAAAGTCCGATATCTCGGCAACAACCTTTTCGGCACCGCCAGAACCCATGGTGGATAATGTATGCTCTTTAAATAAATTTTTTAATCAAATAAAAAAGTCCTACGCCATTGATCTTCTGATTCCGTTGTAAACATTGTAAAACGCCATGACGTTTGTGACAGGCCCTACCCCGCCAGGTACAGGCGTGATCCTGTCCACAAACCCGTTGAGCGATGGGGAACTGTCGCCCACAAGCTTATGGTCAACGCTGTTCACTGATGCGTCAATGACTATGCTTTCACTCGTCACGTAATCCTCGGTGAGGAAACCTGCCTTTCCCGTGGCCGAGACCACAACCCTTGCCCTCCTGGCCTTCTCCTGGAGGCGATCAGTCCTTGAATGGCATACCGTCACGGAGTAATCCCTGTTGAGGAGCGCCATGGCAAGTGGCCTGCCAATTATGACCGATCGGTTGATTATGCACACCTCCGTGCCCTTTGGAAGATCCTGCCTGTCAATTATGTAAGCTATAGACTTGGCGGTCGCGGGAAACACGGAATCATCCTTGAGCATCAGGTTGCCCAGGTTGATCGGGCTCAGGCCGTCCATGTCCTGGTTTGCCGGAAGCATTGCTTGCAGCCTGGATGGATCCAGCCCGCCTGCCACGGGCATGCTCACAAAAATGGAATCATAACCTGAGCTGCAGGCCCTGGCAAGCTCCGCCTCGACCTCTGGCTGTGCTGATCCTGATCTGACGGTGACCCTGTCAATGGTGATGCCAAGTCTCTTTGCAAGACCCTGCCTCGCCTTTCCATAGGATATGGAATCTTCAGATTCCGTGGTGTTGAATTCGCAGATCCTGACCTGCCTCCCCAGAGAACCGAACTTTGTCTTCAGATCATCTTCGAGTAGCTTCGCCAGAGCCTTGCCGTCAATGATTGTGGTCATGCCGATTCAATCCCACCTGATGACTGCCTTTATCTCGGAGGGGTTCCTCCGGGTGAAAACAGTCTCATCCTGGGGATCGTACAGGCTGGTAATAAGTTTCTTCAGTGGTGAGTTGGGCAGGTTACCCCACTGTGAAAGCTTCTCTATAGCCTGAATGTAGTGTATCTTGGCTGCATCCACCGTCCCTAAAACGGTGAGATTCCTCTCGATCATGAGGTTGATGTCCACCCCGCTCACCGGAGCCGGCTGCGCCTTTCCGTTGGTGCCGAAAAGCAGCATGATCCCGTTGTAATTGAGTTTCCTGTAAAATGTGAAAATTGTCCCTGGGTCCCCGCTGGTATCCACTACAACGTCCATGCCCTGATCAAACGTCCCCATATCAGTGGAATAGTCAACAAAGCCCAGGTTGAAATATTCACAGATTTTCAGCCTGTTATCATCCACCGGATGCCTGTTAGTGATATGGGTGGTGAAACCGAGGTCGGAGAATGACATTGCATAAAGGAACGCCTCCGGGCCTGTCCCGATTACGGTGCACTTCTTTCCCCGATATGTGGAGTCCTCTGCCGCAAATACAGACCTTTTCGACACAATTCCAAAAACCTCGAGCGCCTTCATCACGTTCTTAGTGGGCTCAGTAAGCACGGCATAATCTTTCATTGCGGGATCAGGCACCTTCACCAGGAATTCTTCGCTGTCGTGGAACGTCCTCCTCATGAATCCGTTCTTTCCCGTTATTCCTGCCTCATGCTTCTCTCCGTCAGAACAGTTGTCCTGCCTGCCTATCCTGCAGTTCACGCAATCTCCAGGTCTCCTTACGACAGGAACCACCAGGTCCCCTTTCCTGAGACTGATGCTGCTGCCGGGGTCGATCACCTTTCCGAGTGCTTCATGGCCGAGAATGATGTTGCTCTGTCCCTTGGGATTGTAGGCAAACTGGAGGTGACCTGCAACCATCCCCTTGTCGGTGCCGCAGACCCCGGTAAAGAGCGCCTGGATTTCTATGTCGCCCTGATCGTCCACAATATCGTAATGTCCGTATGCTGAGCCCCCCTTCGGGGCATCTGTCGCAATCCCTTCAGTTTTCTGCATGATTCAATATGTTTTCATGGGTAAATCAATTTGCATTTCCGCTGGCAGTCCATTGCCGGATATCACTGGGCTTCTGCAATTTCACCAGAAATTTCTTCAAGCAGCCTCTCCTTTGTTCCTGGTATGACAAAGTGCATTATGACACTGGATCCTGCCGCAATTGTGGCGCAAAAACCTATGACCGCAGCCAGCCCGAACTGGCTCAGGAATGCAGGAAACGATGGTATTGCAAGCGCAGCGGCATTTTGTCTATGGATATGTTTATGGCCTGCCCGCTCGCCCTCATTCGAGTGGCTACCAGTTCTGGCACAATTATGGTTCCGCCAATCACTGTTGCCCGCCCAGTTGCCGGCAAAGAGCTGCAAGACGTCCTCCAGCGTGAGTTGGTTTGCAATGCACTGGCGAACTGAAATTTTTTAAATTGATTCCAGTTAGATATATAGGGGGGCGGACATTCAAGATCAATGGAGTCACCAAAGAAGGTCGCTGGGCTCGCAGCCGCTGCGGTTGTTGTGATTATCTCTCTGCTCACGTTCTACCTCTCTTACATTTCAATAGGAAACAAGCAGGAAGCTTTTGCCGTCATAGGCCTGCTTTCGATTCTCTTCGCGATTATATCCTACCTTACAATGGCATTTTTCTCCAGTATCCCCGTGGTCAGGGGATTCGTCTGGGCCTACTATATCTTCGGAGTGGGCAGCCTGGTCTATGGCACAGCTGTTGTAGCATTCAGCGTGTTCTACCTGATACTTGTGCTGCTGTTCGTACTCGTATCCATCGTATTCATTTACTGGAGAATGCCCAATACAAACCCGGGAGAATCTAAAGGGGATAAGTGAAAAATTTCTCTGCTCCCGTGCAATATGGAGAACAGGAGCTCCAGATAGAGCCTGGAACTTGCGTATCACCTGGAAAAAACCGGTATCAGATCTTGGCCTTGATTGTCTTCCAGTCTGATCTGGATGCGATTAGCCCTTTCTTCGCCTGCACATAATTGTAAGCGGAGAGTGCCGCTGTTGCGCCCATCCCTGCTGATATTACCGCCTGCTTGTACGGTATCTGTGTGATGTCCCCGCAGGAAAAAATTCCGGCAGTAGAAGTCGTTCCGTCAAGGTTTGTTATGATCTCTTTTTTATTGTTAAGGTCAACTATCCCCTTCACAAAATCGCTCTTGGCTATGTACCCGATCTCAACAAAGATTCCATCGAGCTTCTCATCCCATGTCTTTCCGCCTGAACTCTTCAGGGTTATCGACTCAATCCTCTTATCACCGTTTACGGAAACCACTTCCGTGGAAGGCAGGAAGTTTACCCTCTTGTTCTCTATCATTCCAGATATGATTTCCCCTCCTGCAGTAAGCTTCGGAGGTTTGTGAATCAGAAGGAGTTCCCCCACAACGTTGGAGAGATAGTTGATCGCTTCGTATGCCTGTTCCCCTACGCCAATGACCGCCACCTTCTTTCCCTTGAAAAGCGGTCCGTCGCATACTGCGCAGTAGGAAACACCCCGGCCCTTCAGCTTTTCCTCGCCCGGAACGCCCAAATCCCTGGGCGTCTTTCCGAATGCAAGTATCAGGGAGAGTGCTGAAATTTTGTTGGATGTTGTGTTAACGCTGAAATTATTTCCATCCTTTTCAATGGATTTTACCTCATCGTAAAGGAATTCTGTGCCGTAGGCCCTGGCCTGCTCCTGGAACTTGTTCATCAACTCGAATCCGCCTATGCTCATAAAACCGGGATAATTCTGTATTTCGTTTGTAAGCAGCGCCTGCCCTCCTATGTCCTTGCTAATGAGCAGAGTGCGCATCTGCTGCCTTGAGGTATATATTGCGGCGGAAAGCCCGGCTGACGCTCCGCCTACAATTATGACGTCGTAAATTTCAGAGTCGGGCAGATCCGTCACCCTCAGTTCCTGAGGAATTTCTCAATCCTTGCCTTCAGGACTTCCTTTGGCATGTAGCCTATGACTCCGTCCACAGGCTGCCCGTCCCTGAAAAACAGCAGGGTGGGTATACTCTGAATCGAGAATTCACCCGAAACCATCGGGTTGTCGTCAACGTTGAGCCTGCCGAACGAAACCTTTCCGCTGTATTCTGCTGCCAGCTCATCCACTATGGGGGAGACCATCCTGCACGGGCCGCACCATGGTGCCCAGAAGTCCACTACCATGTGTTTTTGCTTCTTTACTGTTTCATAGAAATTCCTGTCCTCAAGTGTTAGAGGTTCGACTTTTCCATTCATTTTTTTCTCACTCCTAGCATTCTCAAGGAATTTGTTGTACATCCGTTCCCTTATTTTCTCCAGGTCCGAGTCCATCCGCATCCCTTAAGTATCTCCGTATTGACCCCGTGCATAAATATGTTGCGTTTTTGCCAATAACGCACAAAGTCTAAATATTGGCTCATCATAAGGATAAGTGGATAGTCTTCACTCCTTTTCCAGAAGGGAGATCAAATGCGATAGTATCCTGTGCTCCCTGTTCGGCAGAGACGACGTGGAGTGCAGGGCTTTCTTCAAGATTAGCAAGACGACCAGCATATCGCTTGACGACATGGCTGTTTACCTGCACAAGGATAAGAGCACCACCCACAGGTGTCTGGAAAAACTTGTGAGCCTTGGACTCTGCTTCAAGGAAAGCCAGAGCCTTGAGGCTGGAGGACACAGGAACGTGTATACTGCAGCCAGCCCGAAAAAGGTGAAGGAGGAGGCCAGCAGGATCCTTGAAGATTTCTACTCCACCATGAAGGAAAAGGTGCTTTATCTTGATGAATACATCGAGATGGAGATCAGGAACCTGCACTGACTGATTTAAGGAATTTTGAGAGTGCATCAAGCCCGGAAGCCAGGGTATCCCTGTCTGTGGTAAAACAGAGCCTGAAATGTCCCTCCTTTCCGAAAATTGAGCCGGGGACAAGGAGGACCCCGGCTTCCTTTATCGCTCTGCTGCATAACTCATCTGAACTTACACGAAAACCGTAAGAAGGGAAACAGAAGGGTACCCCATCTGTGATCTCGCATTTCAGGGAATTCTCCAGAAGAAACTCCTCTACCAGCTTCCTGTTCTCCCCAATAGTCCTGGCATTGCGTTTCCGGATTTCCTCCTCGCGATCCAGAATTTTGGAAGCAATGTAAAGCATGAAACCCGGATTGCTGTTGCTGGTAAGATCCTTCATGGTGGAGATCCTGTCCATCATCTCCCCTTTTGCTATTATCCATCCGGCCCTGGTAAAAGACGATCCGTAGAATTTTGACAATGTCCCAGCTATAGCAATGTTATCAGTAAGCCGGAAACTCGACCTTACTCCGGTGAACTCTATGAAGGTCTCGTCCACGAATGCCTCTTCATACTTCTCGAACCCTGATGGCTTGAGGATGCTTCCCGTCGGGTTGTTTGGGTTTGAGAATGCCACTGCCGAACTGGCAGCATCGTCAGGGCACGACTTCCTGAGATCGGCAAGCCGGATATGTTTGCCGGCCACCTCTGCGACCCTGAAAAATGGCTCGTACTCAGGGGCATTGAGGTAAACGTCAGCGGGCTTTAGTGCCGATATTCCAAGGAATATTGCCTCGGTGGCTCCGACAGTGGGAATCACGTTTTCAGCCCTGACAGAAAATTTTTTGGCAAGCGTCTCCCTGAACAGGTCGGATCCGTTTATTCCTGAATCAAGGTATTCATTGAACGAAGTGTCAAGGCGGTAACTGCCGAAATCCGGCGCGGGCATCCCGCTGAGTGACAGCTGAAAATGCTTCACGTTGAAATTCTCCCGGAGCCAGCGGAACATCCTGAAATCTGTTGGTACCATGATCTGGAAGTTTAAACTCACTATTATTTACTTGCCAGTCGCGCACTCAGAATCTATAATAGCATTCTGGCGATCAAGTTTCATGGCAAGAAGCAAGATTTCGGTTATAGGGGCAGGAAATGTGGGGGCTTCCCTTGCACAGTTCCTGGTGAGCCGTGACCTGGGAGACGTATATCTTTTTGACGTCGTTGAAGGGATCCCTGAAGGAAAGGCGCTGGACATTTATGAGGGTACACCCCACTGGGGCGTTGACTCCAGAGTCTACGGCTTCACGACCAAGAGCCCGGAGGTATACAAAAACCTCGAAGGTTCGGATGTGGTGGTGGTGACTGCCGGTCTTGCCAGGAAACCTGGCATGAGCAGGGATGACCTGCTGGGCAAGAACGTTGAGATAATCAGGGACGTTGCCAAAAGTGTTGGCAGATATTCCTCCGATGCAAAGGTCATAGTCGTAACGAACCCTGCGGATATAATGGCGTATGCATTTTACAAAGCTTCCGGCATAAAGCCGGGAAGGATACTGGGACTGGGTGGGTCGCTGGACAGCGCCAGATTCAGGACTTTCCTGGCCATGGAGCTTGGGGTTTCAGTCGAGGACGTGTATGGGTTTGTGATTGGCGGTCACGGCGATGACATGGTTCCATTTATAAGATATTCCAGCGCCGGCGGAATCCCCGTGGAGAGGCTCCTGTCAAAGGAGAAGATAGACGAGATTGTCAAGAGGACAAGACTCGGCGGGGGCGAGATCGTTAATTTGCTCAAGACTGGCAGCGCATATTACGCCCCAGGCATATCCATCACCGCAATGGCGGAATCAATAATCAGGGACAAGAAACGCATAATTCCGAGCGCGGCCTTCATTTCGGGAAAGCATGCCGAGCATTATGGCATATCCGGGAAATTCATAGGCGTCCCGGTGAAAATTGGATCAGAAGGCGCAGAGCAGGTATATGACATAGATTTCCAGGCTTCTGAGCTTGATCTCTGGAAGAAGACGGTAGCTTCGGTCAACAGCAGCTGCGACGTTGTCGACAAGCTTTTCTCATCCAACTGAGGGTGAACCCCCTCAACCCTTTTTTTTCCGTTCCAGATAGAAGTCCGGGTATTCGCTGTACTCAAGTGGATCCTGCAGGCCTGCATCCATGAAACCGCGAAGCCTCAGGAGACAGGAATCACATTTTCCGCAGGAAACCTGATCTCCACGGTAGCAGGACCATGTCAGGTCATACGGTGCATGATTTGCCATTCCAATCCTTATGATCTCACCCTTGCTGAGGTACTGAAGAGGCGCCTCTATGCGTATCGCATCGCGTTTTCCCAGGGCAAGGTTGATGGTTTCCTCCATCCTGGAGATGAATTCCGGCCTGCAATCCGGATAACCTGAATAGTCAACGGAATTGACGCCGATGGCTATCCTGTCCACACCGATGGAGAATGCGTATGAAGCTGCCAGCGCCAGAAATATAGCGTTCCTTGACGGCACAAAGGTGTTGGGTATGCCTGAACCAACTTCCTCAAGGCTTCTTGCCATGATTTCGGCATTTCCGGTAAGCGAGCTTGTTGATTCGGGTATCTCTACCTTCACCCTCTTTCCTTTCACGCCATAATAGCTGCAGAGGTCTTCCACGCTCTTCAGTTCCCTCAGGTGTGTCTGCCCGTATTCGAAACTGATGGGAAAAATGGCGTATCCCTTAGCTTTGAAGATTGAGAGAAGCGTGGTGGAATCCAATCCGCCGGAAAGAAGTATTACAATGCTACTGCCGGGTGAACTTGATCTCATAGCATGCACCCATGCCGGGTCCCTCATCCACGCAGACCATTATCTTCTCAATATTTTTGTTACCGGAAAGCTGGTCCCTCAACTCTTCAGCGACATACCTGGAAATCTCCTCACTGGCGCTGCTTGCGGCAGGCAGTTCAAAGATGTCGTTCCTGCTCACCCTTATCTCTTTTTCCCCGTAGCTGATGACGCATGTATCTCCAGTGATTGTGTATCTGGAAAGCTCTGATTTTGTGGGCACAAGCAATCTGTGATCCATCCTTGCGGTGATGAACTTGAGCTGCTGTATCACTTCCAGATAATCCACGACGAATTCCCCTTCGGTTTCGCCGAATATTTTGGCCCTGACAAAATAATCGTGCCCGTGCAGTCTAGAGCATTTCGTGTGGGAAGGTAAGAAATGCGCGGCAGAAAACCTGATATCGGTTTTCCACCCATCCACTTCCAGTTGCATGTACCCACATTGCTGCCTGATATTATACCAGTTGTCCGGCCCCCCATTAGATGAATCAACTGAATGATCTGGGTACGTTATGCAGGGCCTGATGGCTGAAGAGCGAAATTTGCGGCAATCTCCCTATATCGGCGGCCAAACTGTTGAGATCTAAGCTCATTCGCTTCGGCTTTCCGCAATGCTGCACTGATCAACGGCAGTTCCGATCAAAACCATTAATTACGGCAGTGTTGATTAACGAGCCTGATAAGGTAAGGTATGATATCATGTCTAGGTTAACCCTTTCTGTCAAGAATTTAAAAGAGATAGCGGATCTGCTTAATACCGTGGTCACGGAGACAAAATTCAAGCTAGATCAAACGGGAATTTCCATCAAGGCAGTGGATCCTTCGCATGTGGCGATGATAAGCCTCGATGTGCCCAAGGAACTGTTTGCTGAGTATTCCCTTGACCGCGACGAGGAGCTGGCCATTGACATCGACAAGCTCAAGAATGTCCTCAAGGTTGCCAGGGATTCCGACGAGATCACCATGAGAATTGAAAAGGACAAGATCGCCTTTGAAATAGGCGCTGTGATCAAGACTATAAATCTGCTTGACGGAAACGCTGTGACGATCCCCAGAATTCCGAAGATCAGTTCAGACTACTTTGTCGTTCTCGCAAAGCAGGAGTTTGACAAGGGGTTGAGGGCTGCAGAAGATGTTTCTGATTCCATACGCCTTTCGCTCACGGCCACCGAATTCAAGGCCCGATCCAGTTCCGAGACAGAAGAATCTGAGCTAATATTGCCCAAGGATCTGCTCAAGGAAATCAAGTGCGACAACCCGGTCAAGAGTTCATATCCAATAGAGTATCTTATAAAATTCACCCGCGCGCTCCAGTCATGCGAGGAGTTCAAGCTCAGCTTCCGGGATGACTATCCGCTCACGGTCGATTTCAGGTTCGGAAGGGATTCCCTAATCAACGGTTCCTTCTATCTTGCACCAAGAATGGAGGAATGAATACCTTAAGGGTCTATCTCCTTGATTATTGCCTTCACCATTGGTACCGGGATGCCGGTCTTCCTCGCAACATCCATTACGTCCAGGGAATCAATGTAACGGAGGGCAACCTCCCTGCTGACGGAGTCGGGATATTTTCTCCCAATTTCTTCCCTGAGCGCAGAGATGATGGAGTCCTTCACTTTGAGTAATTCTCCCCTCTCCTCCATTATTTTGTCAATTCTCTGATCGATTTCCCTGAGCATGGAAATAGGCTTCTCGCCGTTCTTTATAGAGGAAGGGGGTTTGTCTTCATCTCCGTCACTCAGGTCGTACAGCTTGACCCTAACAAAATTCGGTGAATAGTCAAAAACAAGGGTATGAAAATTTGTTGGCCTGTAGATCCTCCTTGGCGGGCCGGTGTTGCTTGGGATAACTCTGTCAAGTGTAATCAGGCCAGCCCTTTCGAGGAAATAGAGCTGCTTGTTGATTGCCTGTTGGGAAATTCCTGTCTTCCTGCTCATCTCCAGGGCGTATGAAGGGTCCATGGTGAGCATCCTGAGTATCTCCCTTCGTGTCTCGTTTTCTATGGCAGACAGGAAATAGTCTATCAGCTCATCCATGGGCGGATCTTCACTCGATGTCAATGTTCTTCCCGGACGGTTTTCCCTTCTTTTGCTTTGTCACTGTGACATCGAGTATCCCATTCACGAACTTCGCCTTGGCCGAGTCTGTGTTAATTGGCGATTGGAATTCCAGTTCCTTGTAGTACTGCCTGGATTCATCGTTGGTCCTTACGATGACGTTGTTCTCGTTGACTTCCAGATGGATATCACTCTTAGGGATCCCGGGAAGCTCAAACGTCATGTAATACTTCTCATCGTCCTCATTGAGATCCGTTATGGGTTCCCTGACATTCCCGCCCTTGGACGAATTGTCAACAAGATTTGGAGTCCTGACAAGCCCTGGAACGTTACCGAATTCCTGGAATACTGGCTTGCCGTCCGGCCCGACCCTGTACGTAAATCCGTAGACAAATGGTTCGTTCCCGGTTTCCTCCATACTGTCCCTGAGCCTGCCGAAGACCTTCATCATCCTGTCATTTAGCCTCCTGAAATCAAAATCAAAGTCATCGAAGAAGTCTCCGAAGAAATCCCTGCGCCAGTCATCATTGTCTTTGTTCTTTCTTCCTACCATTTCATTCACCTACTTGACAACCACACGTTGTCATCCTGACATTTACAACGAGTACTTAAGTATTTTGCTTCCGGTATCCGGTATACCTGATCAGAGAGCCCCCTGACCTGGAAATGTAGCAGTTTTTTGCAGGTTTTGCCATAATATATGTATCAGTATGCTGTACCAGTATTGAATTGATAAGCTATACGGACGTCATATCTGCATACAGGAAGATCACCGAAGCCCCTGGCAGGGACCTTAGATCCTTTGTGATAAGCGGAAAAGACGCTTCAGAAAACAATTCATTGTTGCGATTCATCAAGGATGCCCTGATCTCCGGCGGATCACGGGTATTTCACACAAAGATTTTCCCCGGATCGAACCTGACCGGATATCAGGAATTCAATGACATTCTTTCCCAGATGGGAGAAACGTCAAGGCTTTCAGATCCGGATGAACTCGTTTCATCGTTCGAGCGCAACGCCCTGAGAGGATATCCGTCCACGATAGTGGTCATGATTGAGAATCTTGAAGAGGGAAGCGACCAGAGCAGGGAGCTATTCATACGTCTCGCAGAACTTCAATCCAGAGGATCGTTTATTCTGATTGGAACAGTGGTCAATTCCATCGGCGGATGGAAAGATTACGAACTCTTCAAGACCCTTGTTTCAAAGGAGTCGAAGATTGATCTGGTGGAACTTCGGGAAATCTCGATTGACGACGTAACTTTCCTGTTCCGCAGCCTTGGATATGACCTGCCCATGGAATTCATCGTGGATGTTTTTGAGATGTGTTCCGGGAACTTGTGGTTAATAGAGCGTACAATGGATTATTATTCAGAAATAGGTATTATAAATCGATCCAAGTCCATCGACCGGGCGGTATTCAGATTCCTTCCAATACCCGGTTCGGTTGAAGAGTATTACAAAAGCACTTTCTCCTCCTTATCAGACAGCGAATTGCTCGTTCTTGACTGCCTATCCATGGAATCAGGGTCCATTGGCCTGGAAACGCTGGAAGTGCTTCTACCTGCGAAGGACTATGGTACTCCGAAAGCACTGGAAGACCTGAAGACGAAGAAGATCGTGGACATAGCTTCAGGAGAAGTAAAGTTCATGAGCACAAGTTTTTACAGATATTTCCTTACGAACAGGGCTGAATCTTTTCCGGAGAACGTGCTTTTCGAAGCCAGGAGCCATAAACTTTTTGATAAGCTGCCTCTGCATCTGCAGCTTATTTCATTACTTCTGAATGGGGACACCAAGGAAGTCAGCGAGATTGTCAGGAACATGGGGATGTCGATGGTCAAGTCTTTCCATTCACTGGATCAGCTTGATAGATTCATCGATCTCGCGAGGGACTACATTCAGGACAGTAAGGTGATAGGCCAGCTGCAGCTCATAAGGAGTACCCACCTGTATTACCTGGGATACGCTGCAAAGGCCATTGAGGGGTTGGGACCTGTCCTGGAAGATTCGGAATACAGCATACAGCGAAATATCCTCCTCGGGTATATTTGCAACCTGCAGGGAGAATATTCCAAATCTGAGGCTATGGCGCAGGATGTGCTTAAAAGGCCCAAAATTACTACCAGGAACAGGCTGGACGCAATTTCGATCCTGAGCGAGGTCTATCTCAACAACGGGGAAGGCGAGAAGTCCATGGATCTGGCAAAATCCCTGCTAGAGGAGTCAGAAAAAAACAGTTTTTATGATCTTTCAGGAAAGGCCCTGACGCTGATGGGCAACAATTATCTCATGGTGGAAGACCAGGAGAAGGCGATCCAGAGTTATGATCGGAGCATGGTTATCTCCGAAGAACATGGATTGAAAACACAGCTCATGTACAATATCATAAACAAGGGACTTATCCTGGATTCCAGAGGGCAGTATAACGAGGAGATATCCGGGTACATCGATGCCCTGAGGATTTCATATTCCATCGGCGACATGGCGGTAAGATCATTTGCTGTCTCGTCGCTGGCAGATGTGCAGTACAATCTTGGCAGGATAAATGAGGCAAAATCATATCTCCGTACAGAGGCTGATTTGCTCAGGATAACAGGTAATCTGCCAATGCAGTTATACCACAGGAGAGCCGTCGCAGTAACATCCCTGCTTGACCTGGATCTTGTCGGCCTGGAGAATACCCTCAATGAAGCAACTGACCTTGCGACGAAGTTGGATATTGATGAGGGCTCAAAAGTAATGGCTTCATTCCAGTCTGCCGCCAGGGCCTTCAAAGGTGATTCACCAGTTGGTGCTGACCTCAGTCATTTCCTGGATAAATTGGACCCAGGTGAGAGTTTCCTGCCTTATTTTTACATGATCGGCGCCCTGGCATTTCTTGCGGTTGGGAACAGAGACGATTCGGTTAAATGCCTCCGCAACCTCGAAGAATCGGCCTCAAATTATTCTGATCATTTCTATGAGGGGTGGGCTGCTGCAGCAAGACTTGTTTCAGCAATTATCAGGAATGAAATGGGTAACATCGGATCAGACGCCAACAAATTCGTGGGAAAGTTCTCTGATTTTCCATTCGTGGATGCAATAATAAACAGCGTCAAACAGGTTGTTGAACACCACGCCTCTTCTGATCTTACAACCCTGGTTATTCTGAAGATTGATTCCGCCTGCCAGAACAGCATCCCAAGAGCGCTGAATGGTCTTCTCAGAATAGTGCAGGCAAAACTGATCGGCCATCAGTTCCAGATCGACCCTTTGACCGTGTACACAAAGCTCTCGGGAGAGGATGCCGGCGATGAACTGATGACCAGAATATACGAGACAGTGGTCGCCGATGGCACACAGAGCCCGGAGAAAGCCAGTGTAGCACGCTGATTGACTTCCAGTGAAACGAGTAATTTTACGGGCGCGAGGGGATTTGGACCCCTGATCTACAGCTTAGGAGGCTGTTGCCTTATCCGGACTGGGCCACGCGCCCCGTTGCCTTTGATTGCTGGTCAATATTTAAAACTGCCACAGGCTTGCCGAAAAAGAATCGAAGTCCGCGCATGTTTAAGGCTTTAGGGTGCAGGAACGGTAGAAATATCAAAGTATACTTTGACATTAACCACGAGTGAGCATCAGGGAGTTGCTCGAGAGAGACCATGATCAGGAACATGGGAAGCTGGTAGAAGCCAGCATTTCAATGAGTCGCGGTGAGTTTGAGGAAAATTCCTTTATGGAGTTTGTGAGCAACATCAGGAGGCACATCTACATAGAAGAGGAGATAATTTTTCCCGATCTGGTCTATCTTTACAGTGACATGAAAGGACCAATTTCCGGGCTGGAAATGGAACATGCGTCCCTCTGGATGCTGATTGACAGGATACTGGAGGAAACCGCTTCCGGAACGATACGAAAATCGGCGAAATATCTCGAAGAGATAGAGAGAATCCTGGCAGTGCACAACGCTCTGGAAAGTGCAAATATCTATCCAAAAATAAAAGATGAAAGGATTCCGGAACTTGAACGCATATCCATTCCAGAAGGCTGGATCTGCAGACGCCTAAGAAGAAACAGGGGACAGTAATTTTTACCATGCAATAGCACAGGTTGATCCCGGAGAGGATTCAGTGAGGCAGGTATTTCTTTGCCTGGCAGATAAGGCTTGATGACCAGATTAAATGGTCCTGGTATTACCTTGATGCATCTTATTAATTGATTTAAGAGAGGCAGCCCCCTGTCCTTCTGTCACTGGATGGGTGAAATTGCCAGCTTTATGGTATTCTCTCTATAAAGAGGTCAAAGGCCGGCATAATATGCTTCGTCGTACGGTTCCGGCCTGATTCCTTTCCTCTCCCTGATCTTTGTAACCACTTCCTTCTGCAATTCAGGAGGCACTCTCTGATATCCTGCGTTTTCCGAGCTCCAGAGAACCTTGCCGCCAGTGGCACTCCTGATGGCTGATGCGAAACCGAACATGCCTGCAACCGGTATCTTGGCATTGATCTGCATCTCGTCCCCTTCCTGGTTCATCTCCTCTACGATGCCTCTCCTCTGCTGTATTTCATTTGTAACGGACCCCATTATTTCTATTGGGACGCTGATGAAGACCTTTTGTATTGGTTCCATTAATATCCTCCTCGCCTGGCACATCGCACCGTAAATGGAGTTCCTTCCTGCAGGAATAACCTGTGCCGGCCCCCTGTGAATACTGTCCTCGTGCAGCTTGGCGTCTTCCAGGCTGAATTTTACCCCGTACACATGCTCATTGGCA
>JAJYPW010000006.1 GCA_021795055.1 Thermoplasmata archaeon | reverse complement strand
ATAAGGGGCATAGCCGACAACAGGCTGGAAAACATATCCAAGTTGACCGACGAATTCGTGGAAGGAAAAATTCCAGTCTTCTGAACAGATAGTTCCCCCCTGTTAGGGGGAAATCTAACTTTTTTGCTCAGGAAAGATTCAAACAGATTATTATAAACCCGGAGAATGTGGCTTCATGGCAGAATTTGTGTGTTATTCCTGCAAGAGACATTGTCAAGATTTAGTTGATAATTCCCACAAAACCTAGTAGAGACCGAAATCATGAAATATGTCCTCCGTATTACATGACATGCGACTGAGGAAGGCGCCATACACTGAGTTCAGGAGAGTTTCCACATCTCTTGACGATTATGTGTCGGTGGATTCCTCGCCCGTCTTTCTGATCAATAATATACCCATGATGGACATGGAACTTAAGGAAAACGATCTGATCTGTTTCATGAATCCGATGTGTCCCCACTGCCGATCCAGGAACGTGGTGAAGAACGGAACCTGTCTCAGAACCATGGAGAATGGCACAGTGTTCAGGGTGCAGCGTTACAGATGCAATGACTGCAGATATTCATTTGTTGCAAGGCCTGCCAATTACGGTTACGGGAGGCATTACCCCGATGATGTCAGGGAGAAGAGTGTCAGGACCAGGGTCAAGACATCCCTGAGGAAGGCAGCGGACCTCTTCCGCATTCTCGGGAACGTGATCATATCTCATGAAACCATCAGGAAATATGTACCGCCATCACGGTCAGGAATGATGGAATCATCCGGATATTTCGTGTATGATGAACAGTATGCACACATCGACGGAATTGAAAAGTACAGGGCACTCCTGAAGGACTCACAGACAGGAGACTTTGTGGAAGAGATACTTGACGACCTGAAGGAAGAGACGCTTGTTAATTTCTTCCTGATGGCACTCCCGGGGTTCGCCATCCCGGAGGAGATATTCATCACAACAGACGGGTATCACTATGAATCCGTACTGGAAACGGTATCAGAAAGACTGGGCATACGCATGAGAAGGCAGAGGTGCCTCTTCCACATCGAGAAGGATCTCGCGCACAGGATCAGAGACGCAAGGATGGAAGAGCATCTGGACATGGCAAAGAAACTGATCAAGTACATGTTCTTCCAGAACGAAACAAACCTGAAGAAGCTTGGAAAGAACAGGGATGCGGTAGTGAAGCTCACTGATGGCATGAGTGAGAAGGAGATTGTTGAAATAATGCTGGATAGGATCAGGAGCCTTTACGGTGAGGACATTATAATCTCCCATTTCCTCAGTTTTATGAAGAGACACAGGAAGGAGGTGTTCCTGTACCTTGATGACAGCATGGTGGAGAAGACCTCAGGCAAGGCAGAACAGCACTTCTCCGTAATGTCATGGCTGTTGAAGCACCGGTTCAAGACAAGGGACGGGTTGTTGAGGACATCCTACTGGTACCACCGATACCTATCAACCGGATCTTGACAATGTCCAGAAATAAAGTGCGTTGCATAGTTCCCCTCTATTGTGAAATACAGGTAGCGATTGCCTGTTATGACACCATGGATAAACATGGCCACAGGAAATAGAAGCGCAAGAAGATATTGCATGTGGTCCTGGCATGATCTTTTTTATGCGAGATTAAGACACAGAAATTAGGACACTACCAAATATCTGTGGATCAATGCACTGACAAACAACATCCATGGAAAGTGGGCATGCACTTGGGTCTGTGCGGGAGCGTAACTGTGAGAACTACGTTCATATCCATTAGAGAGGGAGTCTTCAGCTGATCCACCCCGGATCCTGCCGACGACTGGATGATGGTGGGCCACCTTTTCGTCAGAGAATCCGGCATCGTATTCATTGACCCTCCGATTGTTCCAGGACTCCTGGAGGCGGCCCACAGATTGGGTAAATTCGAAGCAGTCCTACTGACCGAACAGAACCACACAAGGGGTGCAAGATTCATTGCAAAGAGGGCGGGCATACCCGTATACCTGCCTGAGAGTATTCCGGAGGCTGTTGAACCATCGGAAGCCGAAAGCGTGAGGCAAATAGGCGATTTCGAAGTCTATAAAGCTGGCAATGTTCTTGGATTTCAAGCATACAAGTTTGGAGAGGACTATGCCCTTCTATCTGAAGGAAAGGAGATCCTGGTTGGAGACAATGCACGAGGTGACGCCAAAGGAAGCGTTCTGATATGGCCGGAATGGTTCAAGATGTACACCCCAGGTCCACCCTATCCGATGCCTGAAGATATCTCAAAGGAGTTCAGGGATTCCCTGAGGAAGCAGTTTAAAGACTTGGTCAAGAATACGGGGGCCATCTCTCTTCTGGCTGGCCACCCATATGATATAGTCGGAAACCTGCAAAAGAAGGTAAGCGAGCTTACGAGGATTTCACTATAGAGGGGGCAATGTCTCCCCACTTCTGAAGCAAGGTTATTACTTGCAGAATCGGACAGTATTTCTGGCTAAGTGATGATAATTCCCGGCAGCACGACCACTCTGTACCATTATTTCGCAAACTCATCCAGAAATACGGTGCAAATGCTCGAGCAAATACAGCCGTTACAAAATTCTCTCGCTAAAAATCCACATCCTTACTCGGGATTTCCAGAGTGCCATTGCTATATTGGAAAGCCTTTCCTGATAACAGAGGTCCAATATCATTCCATAAGACAAATTCGCCAGCGAAATTCATTCAGATCGGTAATATCTGTAGAAACAAGGCAACCAGGTCACAAGGTTATGCCAGTCCATACGTTAGGAATGCCTGAACAGACCAGCCCGAGCCTCTAATTCTCTGTTAAATAAAGGGCAGTTACGTCAGCGGCTTTCACCGCGGTCACCTTACTTGCGTTGAACTGCATTCCCGCCTCAAGCGTTCGGCCACCGGCAATCAACCGACCCTGGACTACGTTCAGGGCGCTCCCAGACGGAACCTCTATGGTCTTTCCCGAATTTATCCTGTATTTCCATGTCTTCCCAGCACCGGGGATCAACTTCCTGTATCCCCATTCAAATTCTTCCCTGTGGTGGAACTCTGTCCTCGCGGCCTCAAGTTCCTTCTCGCTGTCTATACCGATCCATTCCCCATCCTCAATGTATGCAAGCATCATCCTCCTGCTCGCAAGGAGGGGAAAAACAGAGGTTTCAATCTCAGTAGTCTCGTATTGATCAAGGAACAGAGGAAAAGCTTCCTTCTTGACGTAATATATCCCGGCATTTATGAACACGTCAAGTATGGGCTTTTCTCTGAAGCCCGTAATCCAATCCTTCTCCAGTTCGACCACCCCGAAAGGGCTCCTCATCCGCGACACAAAGACAGAGATCAGGCACTCGCTCTCCCGGGCAGTCCGGGCCATCTTTCCGATATCTATGTCGCATACCGTGTCCCCATTCCTGACCACAACGTCGTCATTACAGACGGAGATGAGATTTCTCATGGAGAAGAGCTTACCAAGGGGCTTATCCTCCCGCTGATATTCAATGCTGATTCCATGGTACTCATTCCCGAACGTTTCCTCAATCTTGTCCGAAAGATAGCCGGTAAGTAGAACAGCCCGCTTTATTCCCGCAGCGAAGAAATCATCCAACTGCTTGTGCAGGATAGTGTAGCCGGGCTTCAGCTCAAGGAGGCTCTTAGGAACCTTGTCGGTATGAGGTTTGAGTCTCTTCCCATAACCCCCGGCCAGGATAGCTCCAATCATTGGCAGGTATTTGCCGCCTTTTCTAAAATGTTATCTCTCATTCACCAAGGACATGAATGGCCTGACCTGGGTAATTTGAGGGGAACCCGATACAGCCGCCTGGACAGTGTAGGTTATGCGCCGGGCACTGGGCTGAAACTGCGGTCAGGTGGACTCAGGAAAGTATCACTTCCCCTTGAACTCCACCTTTCTCTTCTGCAGGAAGGCGCCCACACCCTCCTTTATGTCATCGGTCCCATATAGTACGCCCATCGCAGTCGCCTCTTTTTCAAGCCCCGCGTGAAGGGACGACTCGAGGGATGTGTGAATGAGTTCCTTCGCAAGCCTTTCAGACACCGGCGCGCAATTCTCTGCAATGTTCCTGGCGATTGAGAGGGCTGTCTGTTCCAGCGTTTCAGGCGTTGCCAGAAGGGAAACGATCCCCATTTCATGCGCGCGTTTCCCGGTAATCCTGTCTGCGGTGAGGATAAGGTAGGCAGCCAGGGACTCCCCTATGAGGCGTGGTAGCCTCTGTGTGCCTCCCCAGCCGGGAATTATCCCTCTGGTGACCTCGGGGAACCCAATCTTTGCCCTTTCGGTGGAAATTCTGATGTCGCATGCAAGTGCGAGCTCAAACCCCCCGCCAAGTGCATATCCGTCAATTGCCGCAATCGAAGGTATCCGCAGTGCTGAGATCCTTTCAAAGAGATCCTGCCCCCTCCTGGAAAAGTTCATGAAATCCACAACTCCCGGGAAGAACTGGGAGAGTTCCGCACCGGCCGAAAAAACTTCTCCTGATCCCTCAATCAGGATGGAACGTGCATTACCGGATTGCACCACCTGATCTATCGCACTTTCCAACTGATCCAGAACCTGCGCATTCAGAAGGTTGTTTTTTCCGTTAGACAGCTTGATTACGGCAACGCTCCCGTCAAAAACAAGGTTTATGAGCCCCTCGCCAGCCGGTGCAGGCTCTGCGGACGCGATGCTTCCCGTCTCCGCACCTTTCGGCTTGGCCACCTTTCCGGAAAACGCCTCCTTCATAGTGCCGTTTTCGATGGATTTGCTTGGCTTGAAGACGTCCAGGCCGGTTTTCCCGTAGATCTCGTCAAGCTTCTCCCTTATTTCTGCCACACTCAGCCCTTCAGCAACGGATATGGGACCGAAAGGCCTGTTCATACCCAGCTTCACACCCGTCTCTATGTCAGCAGGAGAGGCAATGCCCTCCTCCAAAATCCTTGAAGCCTCGTTGACTTCTATGGCAAGAATGTCCATCAGGGTCAGGTCAGTCGATCCGGAAGGTTGGGGGATCTTCGCCTTTCCATTCTCCCAGAGGTAGAACCCCTGACCTGACTTCAGGCCCAGCCTGTTCTGGCTCACCAGGTTATGGAAAGCTTTGCAGGAGCCATAATCGGGAGAAAGCTCCTTCGCGAAATAATCGAGGGAGTGTACAAGTGTGTCAAGACCCACATAGTCCATAAGCTCGTATGGACCCATTGGGAGCCCCTGACCCTTGGCAAACGCATCCACGTCCTCGGGCCTGTATCCCATCTTTTCTACAAGAAGGCAGAAAAATAGGGACTCCGGTGCATTAACCCGGTTCACGACAAATCCTGGGGAATCCTTCAGAACCCTGATGGGAACCTTCCCAATTTTCTTCACGAGTTCGAAAGCCTTCTCAAATACCTCATCCGAGGTCTTCTCCCCCCTGATCACTTCAACAAGCTTCAGCACAACAGGCGGGTTGAAGAAATGGAGACCAAGGGCTCTCGAAGGATTCTTCATGGAAGAGGCAATCTCCGTGATCCTGATGTTCGATGAATTTGATGCGATTATGCAATCCTGTGGCGCGAAGTTCTCCAGGCTCGAGAACAGGTTCTTCTTCATCTCAAGAACTTCCGGTATCGCCTCAACTATCAGCATGGAATCAGCAGCACAGTCCTTCAGGCTTGTGGTGAAGCTGATCATCCCCATTAGCTCATCCTTTTTCTGCTGGGTTATCTTCTGGGATTTCACCATCCTGTCCAGGCTGGCAGATACTGAACTTTTGGCCTTGGTGAGTATCTCAAATGATACGTCAGATACAGTAACATTGTAGCCGGCCAGGGCAAAGACCTCAGCAATGCCGTGCCCCATCTGCCCCGATCCCACAACGCCTATCTTTTCAGCCATTGCTACACCTGTTCACTTAACTGCTTTCTTTGCAAGTTCAGTGAGCTTCTGTGCGGCGAAAATGTCCCCGGAAACCTTCAGTTGTCCGCTCATAAACGCTTTAACGGCGTCGAGTTTCCCAGAGAACACGTTGTCGAGCACCTCCTCGCTGGCGGAAATCGTTGCGGATGGGCCAGTAATCGGACCATCGTTAAGCCGAAGTTCGCCAGGCTTCAGCACCAGATTGAAAGTACCGCTTCCAGTCACGTTGAAAAGAAAAGACTTGTTCAACTTTTCAAGCTCGGATGATACTTCCTTGTTGCCCTTCGCGCCTTCCAGCATTTTAGAAACCATTTCTTTAAAGGTCATGAAATGCCATGCACTTAGACCTTAAAGGTTTTGAGCCTAAACATCCCTATATGCAACAAACCGGGAAACGTCTTATCACAGAAATATCCTACTGCAGGCAGCGCCGTTGAGAGTTTATGGATGTTGAGGCTCCCGCGATATTAAAGGCAGCATCCCTATTTTATAAATCGTTAGGGGTTTGTGGGAAGCGGTAAAACTCCTATGCTTTAGCTTGGAGATACACGGACTTCCCCCAAACGATAGAAAGAGTTATGGGGATTGATACGCTAAAATAAACATTGTTAAAAGCCTACAAGTATCGAATATATCCTTCTGAAAAACAGAAGGAGATGCTGTTAAAGCATTTCGGTTCTTGCAGGTATGTATGGAACTACTTCCTCGATCTCAGAAATAGGAAGTATGTGGAGACGGGGAAGGGAATGTCATACAAAGACATGTCTTTTGAACTGAAGCTGTTAAAAAGAACAGAAGATCATGAATGGTTAAAGGAAGTAAACTCACAAAGCCTGCAACAGTCGTTAATGCACCTTGATACCGCATTTGAACGATTCTTCAAGCATCTTAGCAGGTATCCGAATTTCATGAAGAAATCAAACAGACAATCCTTCAATGTACCACAGCATTTCAGTGTCATCGGGAATAAATTGTATATCCCAAAGTTCGGGGATTCGATAAGGATCTTCAGGCACAGAGATTTCAATGGAGAGATCAGGAATATAACAATTTCACAGATACCTTCAGGGAAGTATTTTGTCTCCATCCTTGTGCATGAAAACGATACGGAGAACGAGAGGAAAAAAATAACGAAAGAGACAGCGATAGGGATAGACGTTGGCCTGAAGAATTTCCTGACAACTTCGGACACATTGAAGATTGAAACGCCTGCATACCTGAGAAAATCCGAAAAGCGACTCAGGAAAGCGCAGAAAAGACTATCACAAAAGAAAAAGGGATCAAGCAACAGAAACAAGCAGCGTATCAGGGTAGCAAGGATTCATGAACACACCGTCAATCAGAGAGACGATTTCCTGAACAAGCTATCTGACGTTTTGACAAGGAACTATGATACGATTGCGGTTGAAAGTCTTAACATAAACGGGATGATGAAAAATCATCATGTCGCAAGGTCAATTGGGGATGCGGGCTGGTCTTCTTTCTTTGCAATGCTGAAAACCAAGGCATTGCAGAGGGGAAAGAGCATCGTTGAGATCGGAAGGTTCGATCCCTCGTCAAAGCTCTGTTCAGGATGTGGCAACATCAAACATGACCTGAAACTGAGCGACAGGATATATCACTGCGAAGTGTGTAAACTCACCATAGACAGGGATGTGAATGCAGCAATCAACATAAGGAGATTCGCACTGATAAGGTCAGGAGTACCCACGGACGGTGGGGAATTTACGCCTGTGGACAGAAGTGCCAATACCATATCTCTACTCAAGAGGGAAGGGGTATGGCAAGTGCACTGAATGAAGCAGGAAGCCCCGATGCTTTAGCTAGGGGAGGACATCACGGCGTCCAGAATGAACTCAGCAAAATCAGCGTCAGGGCGTGCACCTACAAACGATGCATCGTCGTTGATAACAATGTGCGGTACAGAAGATACGCCCGCTTCGGAAGCCTCCTTGGGAAATTCTGTTGCCTCGATCATCTCACCGGTTATGTTGCTGTTGAGCATCGCGAACCTGTGAGCTGTACCTACAGCCCGTGGGCAGTATGGGCATGTCGGGGTAACGTATACCTTGATGTCAACGGGCTTATCTATCGACATAATCTTTTCCTTGACGGAGTCCGGTACCTGGACATTTCCGCTTGAAACCGTCTTGATATCCTCGAAAAGAGAGGAAAACTCATAGCCTGAAGGTATTCCGGAGAATCTCACCCTGCTCCCAAGCTTCTTCCCGTCAGACACAATTACGGTCGGAAACTTAGTGGGTACATCCCCCGCCTCTTCTGCCCGGGCATCTCCCTTTTTTATGACTTTAAGGCTGATCCTGGAATCAAGGCTGCTCAGCTCGCTAACAATCTCGACCGTAGGCGCGCAGTACTGGCAGTTTTCATCATCATCAACGTATACCTTTAGTTCCACCGGGTCTTTGAGATGCTCCCCAAATTCCTTCAGGATAATCTTCCTGTTCTCGTCGCTGATCAGTCCCATAAACTGAACATTGCCGGACCTTTCTTATAGTTAACGGTAAAGTAGCGCATGATTCCCCAGATTACCCGAGATTCACTATGCGCGGCAGAGATCATTGATCAATAAATCTGCACCAGGAACCCTGCAACATTTTCGCAAGGCAAATGAATTATATCTACTATAAATTGCCACCAATGGGGAAAACCCTCCTTCCGACACTGGAGGACATTGAAAAAGCCGCACAGTTCCTCAGAGGCAAGATAAACAGGACGCCCCTGGATTATTCTGCCACGCTGAGCGAGCAGTTTGGCTGCAACATATACCTGAAACTGGAGAACCTGCAGAAGACAGGATCCTTCAAGGCACGCGGTGCGCTTTTCAAGATGGACTCTCTTTCACCCGAGGAAAGAAAAAAAGGAGTCATAGCGGTAAGCGCAGGAAACCATGCACAGGGCGTTGCTTACGCCGGAACCCTCATGAATATCAGCACGAAAATTGTCATGCCGCAGAACACCACTCCTGCGAAGATCAATGCAGTCATTAGGTATGGGGCAGAGGTCATACTGAAGGGGAAGGACTACAGTGAGGCGAGAGATCATGCCCTTAACCTTGTGAAGGAGGAAAACAGGGTATTCATAGAGGGATTCAACGACAGGTGGATCATCTCCGGTCAGGGAACTATCGGCCTCGAAATCCTGTCTGATCTCCCAGAAACAGATGTCGTGATAGTTCCAGTAGGCGGCGGCGGACTCATTTCCGGTATTGCGCTCGCCATGAAGGAGAGGAAGAGGGCATTAAAGGTGATCGGCGTCCAGTCCGACATGATCGACTCAATGAAAGAATCCATTGCCAGGGGGAAGATTACGGCAAGCGTACGTGGCGAAACCATTGCAGACGGGATAGCGATCAGGCTGCCAGGCGATTTAACGTTTGAGCTCACAAGGAAATACGTTGACGACGTCGTCACAGTATCTGACGAAAGCATGGCATACGCGCTGTTCCGTCTTCTGGAACGAAACAAGGTTCTGGTTGAGCCATCGGGTGCATCCACCCTCGCCGCCCTGGTTGAAAACAAGGTCGATGTGAAGGGCAAGAACGTGGTGCTTGTCCTGTCGGGAGGTAACGCAAATCTCCTGCTCCTGTCAAAGATCATTTACAAATCCATGGAGAGGGAAAGCCAGCTCGTCAGGATAGAATTCAACATACCCGACAGGCCCGGAACTCTTTACAGAATAGCCCAGGCCATTTCTGAGGCGGGGGGCAACATCTACCATGCAGAAGTCGACAACCTGCATGAGGAAACGCCCGTCGGGTTCCAGACCGTGGTATTCACTGTAAACGTCAGGGGGAGGGAACACGCAGAGAGGCTTTTCAGGAAAGTCTCCGAGACTGGTTTCTCATTCAGTGTGAAAGGCTATGATCCCGAAAGACCGGAAAGGGGGAACTGATCGGGGCGCATTAATGTCCTTATATAGCCACAGGATATAGTGGTTGCAAATCTTGTCAATTCAATGAAAGGCTGGTAATTCAGATGGAATTCGAGAAATTCAAGGTGATGCAATTCCCGAGGGATGTCATTGTAGGGCATTCAATTCTGCACAACATACCTTCTCTCGTGCCGCTTTATTCAAGGGGAAAGGGCGTACTGATCATTACCGGAAATATAACTTACGACGTGACAGGCAGGGAGGTGGAGTCCATGCTGAAAGATGCCCGCATAGAAACGCAGGTGATCAAGACAGGCGACGCCACCTATGAAAACCTTGTTAAATGCGAGGAAGAGGCTAGAGGGATTAAGCCAGGGATAATGATCGGGGTGGGCGGAGGTTCGAAGATAGATCTGACAAAGAAGAGCGCCTTCGATCTCGACGTTCCATTCATAAGCGTTCCAACTTCGCCAAGCCATGATGGCATAGCATCCCCGAGGGCTTCCATAAAGAAGGGATCACTTGTTCTGTCTGAAAATGCGCGGATGCCGGTGGCAATCGTCGCGGACACGTCTGTGCTGATCAAGGCCCCATACCGATATCTGGCTGCCGGCGCTGCGGACGTGATCTCAAATGTTACTGCCGTACTGGACTGGAAGCTGGCAAACAGGATAAAGGGGGAAGACGTCAGCAGCAGTGCGGCCACGCTCGCTGAATACGCCGCGACCGAGCTGATGGAAAAGGCTCACATGATCCTTCCAGGAGTCGAAGAATCCGCGTGGCTGGTCACAAAGCAGATCCTTGCTTCCGGCACAGCCATGGCGATTGCATCGTCTTCAAGGCCTGCAAGCGGAAGCGAGCACCTGTTCTCACATGCAATAGAGATGACCGGCAAGGGAACCGCCATTCATGGAGAACTATGCGCGCTGGGCACAGTTGCAACCATGTTCCTCCACGGAGGGGACTGGAAGAAACTGGCCTCCGTCTTTAAACAGATCAACATTTCAATACGGGCCGCGGACTACGGGCTGTCAAGTGAGGACGTTATACATGCGCTGTCGACAGCTCACAGTATAAGGCCGGAACGATATACAATCCTGGGGGAGTCGGATCTCAGCCACAGTGCGGCCGAGAGGGCCCTGGAAATCACGGGGATCATCTGAACTGAGGAATAATCATGCCAAAGGTTTCATTCATAGGGACATCGATAGCAAGGGAAGGACTTGAGTTTGTTTTCGCCGGATCTCTGCAGGAGTGCTCCGGCTGCAAAGTCAAGAATGTTTGTTTCAGCCTTGAACCTGGAAGAAAGTACAGGGTGACCAAGGTCAGGGAAAAAACCAATCCATGCGGGGTATTTCTGGGCGACAGGGCCGTAGCGGTAGAGGTTGAGGAAGTTGAAGAGCACCTGAACACCCGGTACGACCTTTCGGTGCAGGAAGGCTCAACAATAACCACAAGCTCCATGAAATGCGGGGAGCTTGCCTGTCCTAACCTTGAGACTTGCAACCTCCTCTTTATGAGGGAGGGCATAAAGGCCAAGATCGAGAAGGTTGAAGATAAGCTGGAATGCCCGGCAGGATTCGACATGAGACGGCTTAAAGTAAGTTACAGGTAATTCCCGCACGGCAAAATGAGCTTCAAGGTTGGACTTATAGGAAAACCGAACGTCGGAAAGAGTACGATATTCTCGGCGCTGACAAAGCACAATGCGGAGATAGGCAACTACCCATTCACAACCGTTAAACCTAACATGGGGACAGCTTTTATCAGGTTTCCATGTCCGGATAATGACAAGGGGAGGAAATGCAACCCGGCTGACGGGTACTGTCTGAACGGAACAAGGTATATCCCGGTTCAGATAGTTGACGTACCCGGCCTGATAGAGGGGGCTTCGGAGGGAAAGGGGATGGGGAACCAGTTCCTGGAGAGCGTCAGGGACTCCGATGCAATCATCCAGCTTTTTGACGCCTCCGGGAGAACAGACATGATGGGGAATCCACTCCCGGTACCGGAACCCGGCATAGCGGAAGAGATCGACATGGTCAGGAACGAGTTGAGGAAGTGGTTGTCCTCCTTCATTTCCAGGGACTGGGAGAGATTTGCGAAGAAGGCCGACAGCAGCGGGGATCGGCCCGGAAAATCGCTGCAGACAAAACTGTCGCAACTCAGGCTGACAGAGCATGAGACATCGGAAATACTTGCCTCCGGCGTCTTCCCTTCCCAGCTTTCCATATGGGGCGAATCCGATTTCAGTGATCTTGCTTCCCTCATTCTTGAGAGGACAAAACCCGGCATTTATCTTGGGAACAAGATGGATCTTCTGGACGAAAGGCAGGCTGAGAAGACAGTCTCGCTCAGGAACGATCTCTACCTGACCAGCGGGGAAACCGAGCTTATCCTGATGAAGGCGAGAGAGGCCGGCATACTGAGGAACGAGGAACCCCCGTTCGACATCTCCGAAATGGCCACGGATCAGCAGAGATCAGCTCTGCTCAAACTGCAGGAAACGACTTCGAGAAAATTCTATACCGGGGTTAGAAAAGCCCTCGAAATAACCGTTTTCAGCAAGCTGAAGAGAATTGTGGTGTTTCCCGTTTACGACGAGTCCACCTGGGAGGACAGGCAGGGCAGGCTTCTTCCTGACGCATTCCTGATGAGGGAGGGAGACACCGCTCTTGATCTGGCATTCCGCATTCATACGGATATAGGGGAAAACTTCATCAGGGCAATCGACGGAAAAACCAAAAGAACCCTGGGGAAGGATCACCCGCTTTCAAACGGCGATATCATAAAGATAGTCTCCAAATCGTGACCCGGCTCCATAACAGTTAATACCGGTCAGGAAGTAGAGGTGTCATGCACCTGATATGTCCGGAATGCAGGACTGACGGGGTTACCGGAAGCTGGTCTTTTCTTACCGGGCAATACAGATGCTCTAACTGCGGTTATGTTGGCAGCTTCGTCATAGAGATGGACGATGAAAATTATCAGAAATACAGGGAAGAACAGCAGGACAGCAAAAGTGGAGACTAGAGCCCTATTCCCCCATCAACTGAAATTGTCGCCCCGGTGATGAATCTGCTGTCCCCGGAAAGCAAGAAACATACCACGGGGGCTATGTCCGCCGCTTCTCCCCATCGTTTAAGCGGAGTATTCTTGATCACATGGGATTTGAACTTCTCGTCGCTCCAGCCATCCGAGTTCATGTCTGTCCGGATGAACCCCGGTGCAACGCAGTTTACCCTTATCTTTGGGGCGAATTCCTTGGCTAGAGCCCTGGTAAGGTGGATCAGGCCGGACTTGGAAGCCTGGTATGCGTACCCCCATGGATCGCTCCTGATTCCGTAAACCGATGATATGTTCACTATCGAACCGCCCTCGTTCACATTTGACCGCAGATCCCTTATTATCCTGAAGGGCGTTGTGAGGTTCACTGCAATCACCTCGTCCCAGATCTCGTCGGTCGCATCCGCAAGGGTTTCTCCGCGGTAGACTCCTGCGTTGTTGACTATCCCGTCGACCATGATGCCGGAAGAAAGGTATTTTGTGATGAACCTCCTGTAACTCTGACGATCCGCGGCATCCATCTGGAAAACCTCGCACCTCCTGCCCAGGGAAACGATGGATTGCCTGGTATTTTCAGCTTCCTCTTTCCCGCTGTTGTAAGTCAGGACAACGTCGTACCCTCTTCTAGAACACTCAAGAGCGATCTCTTTTCCTATTCCCCTGCTGCCTCCTGTTACCAGGACCCATCTATCAGTCATACTAAACCATGCATAGCCCGTTTAAAATGGTGCGGAAATAATTTCATAGAAAACCGTCGGATCGCTGATGTTTCCAGGCCAGGTTGCCAGCTTTCGGGCAATTCGGCACGGATAAGGGACAACGCCGATGTAGTGTATAGCGGTAGGGTTCCGGACCCGGCTTTCCTTCTATGGTCACGGCGCCATCTGATGCCGCTGGAGGGAGATCCGAACAAGGCATCACGAATTATTGCCGGAGTGGAAGAGCAACCCGGCCTATGCCCGATCAGGGCAACGTCAGGGGCTGTTTCAACGACGGCATACAGGCCTCCTTAAGATGCATATGCACGTTCAGGCAACTTCCACGTAAATTTGTAGAAACGTAGAAAGAATAATATAATTTCAGTCAGCTACTCTTTCATGGAAAACTATCGATATGAACTGACACTGGACAAGATTCTGCTCACCAGCGTCAACAACAACCCGGAACAGGTTATATCATACAGGGGGGAAGGTAGCATCACCTTCTCGGAATTCAGGGAAAGGGTATACAGGTTTGCCAGGTCGCTGGTCGCAGCAGGACTGAAAAAAGGCGAAAAGGTTGCTGTACTGGACTGGGACAGCCTCACATACCTCATAGCTTATTATGCGGTACCCATGGCAGGCGGAATCCTGCATACCGTCAATATTAGATATTCTCCAGAACTCATTTTCTATACGATGAGGCATGCAGACGACAGGTTTGTCATCCTCCGGGATGAGTTCGTACCCATGATCAGCGACAAGACCGCGCTATTCGACTTTGTCACGAAATGGATAGTCACGAGCGATCAGGAGAAGCCCTCTGCCATGCTGGACGGAGCCCTGGTCGCCGAGGAAATGATTAAGGCTGGCGCAGAAGCCGAACTGCCCGAGATGAAGGAGGATGACGTGGTGACGACATTTTACACGTCGGGAACAACCGGCCTGCCCAAGGGGGTAAAATTCACGAACAGGCAGGTCATGCTCCACACACTGGTTCTTTCCAGCGTACTGGCCGACATGCCGTCAAACGTGAAGTCCAGCGACGTAATGATGCCTCTGGTTCCAATGTTTCACGTCCATTCGTGGGGAGTTCCGTATTTTGCACTTTTCCGCGGAATAAAGTACGTGCTTCCGGGCAGATACGATTTCAAGGAGATACCGAAGATAATGCTCAAGGAGAAGGTTTCTGTCACCCTGATGGTGCCGTCAATCCTGTACCTGCTGCTCTCAAACCCGGAAGGGGCGGCTGCGCTGAAGAGCCTTGGCATAAGGATAACCATCGGCGGTGGAGCGATACCGGAGGGCCTTGCGAACAGGGCCAAGGCAGCCGGGCTGAAACTGGTTTCCGGGTACGGGATGTCCGAAACTGCGCCAGTCCTCTCATACGGCAACATCAACCATTCTGTAATGCCACTGGACGAAACCGCAAAGGAGAGGATGACAGCCTTTTCGTCGGTTCCTGTGCCGCTGGTGGAAATGAGGATAATAGGGGAGGACGGCAAGGAGGTTCCCAGAGATTCCAAGACGATAGGGGAGATAGTAGTGCGGGCACCATGGCTGACCAGCGAATACGTAAACGATGAAGAGGGGACAAAAAAACTCTGGAAGGGAGGCTGGATGCACACCGGTGACCTCGCCGTAATGAACCGGTACGGTTACATATCACTGGTTGACAGGGAAAAGGACGCAGTAAAATCGGGCGGCGAATTCATTCCCACCATCATACTCGAGGACGCCATCAGTACATTTCCAGGAGTTGCAGAAGTGGCAGTCATAGGGAAGAAGGACGAGAAGTGGGGGGAGAGGCCGATTGCATTCATATCCGGGCTGAAGGAAATAGACCGGGAAAAGATGAAAGCCCACCTGATGGAGTACGTCAATTCCGGGAGGATAGCCAAGTTCTGGATTCCTGACGAATTCCATTACATCGAGACCTTCGAAAAAACCAGCACTGGAAAAATCGATAAAAAGGCGCTGAGAGAAAAGATTTCCTCATAGGACTAATGCGTTGCCAGATATGGTCACTTAAACGGCAACCCAGTAACCAGGCGGTTG
>JAJYPW010000111.1 GCA_021795055.1 Thermoplasmata archaeon | reverse complement strand
TTTATCAAGTTCAACGGAGAAATCCCGGCTGTGCCTTATCTTATATGTTAGTATCATTTTCCTTTTTGATCCTCTATGTATTTCCTGACAACTGATTCTGATATATGGCCTACAGATTCAACATAATAACTCCTTGTCCACAAGGTTGGGAGCCTTCTTCTCAATTCTGGAAATTCCTGCCTGAGAATCCTGGAAGTATTTCCTTTGAACTGCTGAATTATGAAATGTGGGGAATACGTGGGATCCGCTTTAACGAACATGTGGATATGATCCGGCATTATTTCCATCTTCTCTATACTGATTTCCAACTCTTTTGCTTTCAATTCCAGAAGTTCTTTCAACCTCATTTCCACCTGGCCTGTTAATACATGCCTTCTGTATTTAGGGCACCATATCAAATGATATCCCAGATTATACACTGACTTATTGCTTCTCCTCCATCTGAGAGATACCATATTTAGATATATAGTTGACAGATATATATGCTCGCATTCATCCAACGACTTAAGTCGTTGGCTTTCTGCTCAAGTGGTTCGTAAGACCGGCCAAGTTCCTTAATCGAGATCACTGCCCCCGTTGGGACATAACTCTCCTTCATGAACCGGTAAAGCATGATGACCTCCACAACATTCGTTGCGGCGGCAACAAGAAATATGTACTGGAGCCCAAATCCGGCAAGGAAAGCTCCTGTCAGAGGCCCAACAGCGAAACCGAGGTTTGCCATCAGCCTTATCGCGGTAAACCCCGACATCCTGTCCTCCACGCTCGTGACGTCGGCTACCGTGGCCTGAACGGCCGGGTACTGAAGGGCATTGAACACGACTGTGGAGAACCATGCTGCGATCAGCGCCCACAGGGAAGAATGGATAGATATGAAATAGTACATAAGGGTGTAAAACAGGATGTTGGGAATCTGGGTGTAGACCAGTATTTTTCTGCGCCCTATCTTGTCGGTCCAGACACCTGCATAATACTGGACAACTGCCATGATGAGCGTCCCAGAACCAATTATTAGTCCCGTTGAAACCAGTGATTGGCCATAATACAGGGTGAAAACAAGCGGGAGCAGAATGAATGTCGACCCTCTACCAAAAGACCTGATGAACCGAGTTATGCCAAGCAGCCAGACCCGTCTGTCAAGCCCGATGAGCCTGTAGGAATAGTACATCCGCCGTTCTTGCCGCGTTATTCAGGCCCACTACTTAACTGTTGGCGGAATTTTACTGCTTCTCAGTAAAGGGATGAGAAAATCTCATCGGTCCTCAGATCCTTCCTGGTGATCTCGGAAATCTCTCCATCCCTTATAGCATATTCAGAAGGCATGCTGTGTAGCAGGAAAAAGACAGGGCTCAGCGTGAGCCCATAGGCCCCTGCCTTGAAAATAGCAATCATGTCTCCCTCCTTTACGTCCGCAGGAATCAAAGCGTCGGTTGCAAAGCAATCAAGCGGTGTGCACAGCGGGCCACTAATGACGGAATTTACCATCTTTGAGGAACTCCTGTCCGGAATTACGTGTGCAATAGGATGATGCTCCTTCATGAATGCGATTCTCATGAAATCATTCATTCCGCCATCGGTAACCAATACCTTCCTGTGATCGTCACCCTTGACATCCATGATCCTTGTCAGGAATATCCCCGCGTCAGCGGCAATGTATCTTCCGCTTTCGAAGTAAATGTGTTTATCATTAAGCGAGAGATCCGAGAGTGTTTTTCCAAGGCCGATGGCAAAAGCATCCAGGTCCAGTTCATGTTCAGTTTCCGAGTATGGTATGCCGAAACCTCCTCCCATGTCTATGGAGCTGAATCTGTCCCTGTATCTGGCCACATATGTGAGGATTTCTCTGTGGAAGTAAAGCATAGTTTCGTGATCGGTGAGCTGGCTTCCCATGTAATAATGGATACCAACCATATCGCTGTCAAGGCCACGTAATTTTTCCAGGGCTTCTCCCAGCCGGGAAATGTCAATCCCAAATTTTGATTCCGGTCCGAACATGCTTTCCGTCAATCCGGGGACATTCCGATCAGCATTGATCCTGATGAATATCCTCGTCTTTCCGTTATGGTTTGCAGCGACGTAAGAGAGTTCCCTGAAAGATTCCACAGCAATCCCGAATATATGCCGATCAAGAGCGAGATTCATCAGCCCCTCATCCTTGCCCGGTCCCAGGAGTAGTATGTTATCCGCGGTCTGGCCTGATTCTAAAGCATACCGCAGTTCCCCAATAGACGAGACCTCAGTCATGAAGTGTGCCTCCCGGGTCCATTTCATCATGGTCCGGGCCGCATTGGCCTTCATGGAATAGAAGATAGATACGGACGGGGCCACCTGCGATAATGCTTCGACAAGCCTCGCAGTCCTCTCTTTAAATTTACGGTGGCTGTAAACGTATGCAGGTGTCCTCAATCTCCCAAGCTCATTTACCAGGCCCGAGTCGGAGTCAAGCCATTTCATTATGGGATTTTTTGTCGGATTGAACGCGGTCATGGTGGATCATCCTGCGGAAGAATTATGTTTTGCGGTTAACCGCGGTTCACCTAGTCTTTAAATTTTGAGTTGCTATTTGACAGGCATGCCTACAAATTCCAACAAAGCGCACAATGAACCGATTTATGACACGCTCGTTGATCAACTTTCAGAAATTGACGGATATTCAAGGGCCAGGATTAACGGGCTCTGGAACATAAAGCTCAAATACCAGCCTGCCCCGGGTGAGAGGCTGTTTGAGTACGAGGTTATTGTATGCCAGACGAACATTGGCCAGGGGGCGTCGTATGCATTTGAGGATATTGACAGCCAGAGGATGTCCGAGCTCATCGGAAAGAGCATTTCGGAAATCGATTTCATGGATTACAACGACTATTCGCTTAAGGTTGCAATCCTGGACTCCATTTACGCAGGCCATTTCCCATGGGCTCCAAATCTGGATCTAAGCATTGCCGGCCGGTCTTCAGTCAAGGCTTCGACAAGAGCAGAGATTGTGACGGCAGAAGCCATCCGCCTGATCAACAGGAGATGTCTTCATAAAGGCATCAAGGGGGATGTGCCTGTGATACTCAATATCGGATTTGTCAGCAGATTCCGAACGGTCCTAAAGGAAATGTTCCCCCACGAATTCTATGCGACGGATCTGCATCCAGACCTGGTGGGAAGAACCCTTGACGGGATCAGGATCGACGACGGTCTCAGCCACAACGAAGAGTACCTCAAGAAAGCTGATGTGGCCATCATCACCGGGATGACCATCACCACACGTACGCTTTCCGGCCTGATCGAAACGGCAAAGAGATACGGGACAGATGTTGTGGTCTTTTCCGAGACTGGCTACAACATCTCTGCGCATTATGTCAGGTACGGCGTGGAATCTGTTATCTGCGAGGAATTCCCGTACTATATCTTCGACGGTTCATCAAATATCAGGGTCTTCAGGAAAAAATGATCCTGGTGAAGAAACCTGGATGGCCCGTAATGGCCCAATCGGTTCTGCTTTCCATGGAAAAGATTGCGGGGAAAGCCGACGATTTTCCAGGGTCACTGGAATTCATGGTTTCTGCAATCAGGAAGAATTTTCCTGACCTTGATCTTTCACATCCCGCGATGATGCTGGAAGGA
>JAJYPW010000005.1 GCA_021795055.1 Thermoplasmata archaeon | reverse complement strand
CCTGAAGGAAAGGAGGAAATTTGTGGTGGTGCCCAGGGAGACCCCATTGAGTTCCATCACCCTTGAGAACATGCTCAAGCTGTCAGCCAACGGAGTGTCGGTGCTTCCGTTCATGCCGGCATTCTACACCAGACCAAAGTCTGTGGAAGACATGGTGGATTTTGTGATCGGTCGCGTGCTTGACCATCTCAACATAGAGAACGATCTGACTTCACGCTGGTCTGGTATGTGAATCCGACCTTTGCTGAAATACGAGCAAACGTTTAATTTAAGTCTACTCTTTTCTTGTAACTGCTACCTATGCGCCTCGTGGAAGGGAAGAAATTCTCTGATTTTGTAGTGGTCGTTCCTGACGACGATAATGACCTGTGGTACCTGTCCAACATAATTGTAAAGGGAGACGCTGTGGGCAGCGTAGTATTCAGGAGAGAGGAAAGGAAGGAGGATATGATCAGGGCAAAGGAGACCGAGCGCAAGCCGGTACACATCATCATTGCCGTTGAGAAACTGGAGTTCATGAGCTTCACGGACAAACTGAAGGTGCTTGGTGTGGTTACTGAAGGACCGGAAGACCTTACGAATGAGCACCAATCCATCAACATTGCTCCGGGAGACAGGATTGAAATAAGGGATAAGAAATGGGATCAGACTTCCAGGCATATGCTTAACGAGAGTCTTGAAAGAGTGGACAGGGGTACAGTATTTGTTGCGCTTGATGATGAATCCTGTTCAATTCTCCAGCTCAGGACGTATGGTATAAATGTCATTGCAAAGCTGTACTCTGGGAGGAGCGGAAAGATGTTCGAGTCAAAATTCGATGAGAAGGGATATTTCGAGGAGATTGCAGGAGCCCTGCCGAGAACCGGCATCAACACTCTGGTCATTCTGGGTCCCGGCATGACAAGAAATCGGTTGAGAGAATATCTGTCCGGCAAGAATTTTCCATTCAGCATTGAATCTTTTCCTTCCGACAGAACTGACGAGGGATCTGTATATGCATTCCTCCAGTCTGACGAGGCTGAAAGGGTGGTGATCCAAAGCAGGCTTGCAATCGAGCAGAAGCTTCTCGAAAACTTCCTTAGAGAGGTCTCCAGATCAGGAAGTGCAGCATACGGATTTGACACCGTCAAAGACCTCCTTTCGCGATCTGCTGTCGACAAGGTGCTGATAACCGAGGATGAATTCCGGACAGACCGCGGCAGGGAGATCCTTGACCTGGCCGAGCAGACTGGGGCAGAACCGTTCATATTCAGCTCCAGGGATGATCCTGGGATAGTGCTGGGAAAGTTCGGGAGGTTTGCGGCCCTCCTTCGCTACAGGGTGGATTACTGATGCGGGAAGTTGGTTACCGTGCAGCAGCTGTCCCGGAAAGCGAATACTCTTTTGTCTAAGAAAGATAAATATAAGTTCGGAGCCTAAAGGGCGAGAGCGCTCCGATGGTGTAGTCCGGCCAAGCATACCGGCCTTTCAAGCCGGCGACCCGGGTCCGAATCCCGGTCGGAGCATCAAATGATTAATTCTGCCTCTCTTTCTTTCAGGCCCCGCCTGGGTTTCTGATGCCGGTGCCATAATGGGATGGGCTGAAAAATTAAGTTTCCTGCCCAGTATATAATTGATTAGGCCATGCCCCTGTCCTGAAACCTCAATTTTTCTTCAGGCTGTTATGCCTGCGCACTTTCTCTTCTTACCATAGCAATCATGCTCTCAGGTATGAGAGGATGCCGTCTATGATGCGTTCCTTTACCATGGTGAAGTTGCTCCAGCTGAAGAGCGAAGGCTCCAGATAACAGGATAGCGCGCACTTGTTGCAACTTTCGTAAATTTTCCAGTCGACGGAATTCCATACTTTCGGCAGATCCATTTCCCATATTCTGCCTGATCCTGTGTATTCGTTCAGAACATAGCATGGAAGCACTACCCTCCCCTGCGGATCTATATTTATAGTGAGCCATGGCTTGCACTTCCAGCTGATCCCATTGTACCAGGAATCTATAACAGATTGGAAGTACTCCCTTGATTCCATTAAAGGCGCACCGGACTTCTTGAGTTCGAGCAACCTGTATATCGCGCTCTTGAGTTTTTCGGACGGGGGGGACATTTTTTCTGCAGTGGAATAATCATACGCCACCTGGAATGATACCGATATGTTCATTTCGGTGGCGAAAGCCGTTATTTGATCCACCTGATCAGCGTTCTCCGATGTTATTGTGCTGCTCAGAGCCACTGGGATTTCAGCGCTGGCAGCGACGATCCCTTCCCTGGCCTTCTCGAAAGATCCGTCCATGCCTCTGAGCCTGTCATGCACCTTACCTATTCCATCTATGGAAACGAACATGAAATCTAGGTAATCCTTGACTTCCCTGAAATGGTCTTTCAGCATCCAACCATTCGTGACTATGGAAGTGAAGAACCTGTCATGTGACAGCCTGAGGATTTCCGGAAGATCCCTGCGCAGAAACGGCTCTCCCCCCTCAAATCCCATATAGGAGACACTAAAATCAGCCAGGGTGTCCAGCATCTTTCTCTCCTCGTCTACGGATAAAAGCAATGGATCAGGTCTCCTCCAGAATGGACACATATGACATCTAAGGTTGCATGTATACAGGAGCTTGTGTCCTGCTATGATCGGGACCTTCTCGCCTGAAATCTCCTTGAGTTTCCTCTCAACGGTCCTGAGGGCTACGCTCTGAAATAACCCCATCTGTAGTCAGCTACTCAAACGTATTTAAAAGTGACCCTCTAACAGTTCCTGCCCTAAAATCTGCGCCTCTTCCGAATGAAATAAACCGTGATGGCAGTAAAACCTGCCACGGCTGCAACCCCGCCTAAGAGTACGCCTGTCGAAATGCTGAATCCCTGGACAGGTACGGGGTAATACCCGGTTTCGTTGCTGATGTAAACAGTCTTCGAAATCTGTGAAAGGTTGAAGGTAGAACTGCCGCTGCTGGCATAGGGGAGTTCAGAAACTGGATATTGCAGGCCCACGGGAAAGAAACCGCCAACGTTACTGTAGTTCAGCGATTTGTTAATGCTGTTCTCTAGGGAATTCGGGATGAGGGCAAGCTGGGACTGGTTCCATGCCATCGGGGGCCTCGCAATATTCCCGGTGCCGTAATTCTGCTTGAAGTTGAACATATCCAGAGGTAGGTTTGTGTCCAGAACCAGTTTGTTGAGAGCCGGCATGTTCCAGTTGTAGTCAATGAAACTCAGTATCGACGTGTGGCTCATTACCGTATTAGAAACATAGCCTTCCTTTGCGTATGGTGAGATCAGGATGAATGGAACCCTGAAACCCAGTTGCTCTCCACCAATTACCGGGGGTGCAACCTGGTCATAATATCCTCCCCCTTCGTCGTAGGTGATCATTATGGCAGTGCTGTTCCAGTAGCTGCTTTCCATAATCAGGTGAACGATGTAGAGGATCCACAGTTCCCCTATAAGAACGTTGAATGGAGGGTGCTGGCTCTCTATTTCTATCGTTCCGCCTGAAATAGGAGAAACCCAGGTAATGTCCGGAAGAGTTCCTGACTGAATTGAACTGACGAAATCATTCCATGTGCCAATATTGGCAGCATGTGAACCTATCCCATAGACCAAATTAAGGGGCCCCTCACCCAAGGATGGATTTTGGAAGTAATATCCCCATGAAACTCCATAGTAGTCAAGCTCACTGAAAATTGTATCAGAATACAGGACGTAAGGCGGGGGAGACTGATCAGTAGTCAACGGAGTGAAGCCCGCGATGCTGAAGAGCCTGTTTGGCAATGTCATGCTCAGCATTTCGCTGAAGTACATGTCTCCCATTGCGTACTGCTGGGCGAGCATCCACTCAGGGCCCATCTGTGATGCGGTGAAGTATGTCATCGAACTTGGCCCGGATCCGTTAATGAATCCGTTCATTTGGCCATTGTTCCAGTCAGTGTGGTAATTGCTGTACCCTTCATACGGGTTTGATGTGGAGAAAACGCCGTTTGGCACGGAACTCAAGTTGTGGGTCAGATTCCCCGTCAGCAGATTCTCCGGGAGCGACAGATTCTTCTCGATAGTTCCATTTTCTGTCATTCCGTAGACCCCGAAGAGGTTGTCGAAGCTGTGGTTCTCCATCATCAGGATAACAAGGTGCTTTATCGGGGTATTTGTGCTGGTTCCCTGGGCATCAATCGCAGAAGAAAATGAACTGAGCATCATGACAACGACAATCGCTGATACAAGGACTGTTCCGCCATGCCTGAACTTCATTGCCAACCGTCTTCAGTTTGGGGATGCTGAATTATACAATATCTATTTAGATGTTGATAAACATTGCCTGAATGTCGTCCTGCAAGATTGCAGGATAGTTCATAAGCCTGAAAGATTGTATTCTGGAAACTGAAACGACCCTTTCCATCCCAACAGGAACTATCCAGTGGGTTATGGGCTGCCTTTACTTCTGTCAGCCATTGCATACTTATCGCCATGCTTCCAGCCGTCTTTTCCATATCGAAACTGGCTTTGTATCCTTTTCCTATAGATATCGGTGGGCAGGCCTATTGTGCAGCAGAGACCATGCACTTGCTTTTGCTACGATTTCCTTTGGTGCCATGGCAGTTGCTGTTGAATTCCAATCAGGTAATAGCATGGGATTCGGAATTAGCACGCACCTTGGAATCCTGATATTTTAGCCCCCATAATTATGTTCCCAGTTGCAGCAGCACAGTTATGACGCATGAAGGTTTTCAGGTTGTTTGAGCGGGTTTTCCACCTCTCTATGATTTCATGGTTCCTCACCCTAGGCAGCATATGTGTTACTTTTAGGACCAATATCCGTCATCCAGCGATATTCAGTCTGCTGCACCCGATTGCCATCGAAAACTTCTCGCATGAATTGCAGACCTGCCTGCATGTTGCAATTTGTGCCGAACTTGGATACCGCAATTGTGTCGTAAACCAGCATAGATCAATTGATCTGATCAGAACGTCTTCTCCAGAAGTACAGCATTCTCAAATCCTACCAGCGGTTCTAGATCTGGGGGTTTTCCGCTGAAATAGTCCCGCGGCACAGAGATGATTGATTTTCCCTTTCTGAAGGGGAACTGTCCGTTTCCAAGTATGGTGTATGCCCGATTGTTCCATGGGGTGCGTGTCCGTGATACCGATACGTGCAGTTCGCCTCTTTTCATAAGCATCGCTGGAAAATCCCCTGTGGGAAGGGAGTACTCAAACCCCAGATCGATGATACGCATTGGCCAGTTCTTTGATTCCGAAAAGCCGGAAAGATCAACCTCACCCTGAAAAAAATGGAAGAACTCCATTGAGGAGAACCCCAACTTCCCGGACAGGGAAAGACTGGCGTTGTTATCGGGCTGGATGAGCATCCTGGCTCCATTTTTTCCAGAATCACTGCCCAGTGCGATAGCATAACGGGTGAGTGCTTCCCCTACACCCTGCCTCCTGGCAGCCGGATCTACCCTCAATCCGCTAAGATAGAGGAATCCGTCAGGCGTATACTGTATCTTCAGGAAACCAAGTACGTTGCCTTTTTCCAGAAGGTAAGTATCACCAACCTTCAGGTAACTTGGCCCTATCTCGTTGATGTAATCGCCATACATTGCAATGGAGGAGATTCGGGATATCGTGTCCCAATCTTCTTCTGTTGCCTTCCTTACGATGGTTCTGTCCATAAAACTACTCACTGGCCCACCAGAGCAGTATTTCTGCCTGTTCCGGGTTTGTTGAGGGCGAATTCCTTTCCCGCCTTTTAACCATATCGTATATAGTGCTATTTAGAGTAGGCAAATTATATAGGTAAACCCTAAATTTGCTCAGTATATTCCTCATAATGAGTCCAGCTGACCCGTCAGACGGGATACTTAAGACCTGGATGATTCTGGGCTCAGGAAAGGGCACATCAGAACAATGATTGTTGCAGGGATGGGCTTCTTCACCGATGCTTACCTGCTTTTTGTTCTCACTGTCGCTATGCCAATACTGGCTTCTCCCGCCGGGTTCAACCTAAAGGTTACCGCTTCTGGATCTACCATGCTGCTCGGATATCAGGTTGCCAATCTCCAAGTCGTCGAGGGGGCAATTACCTCAGCCGCTCTCTTCGGCGCCTTTGCCGGTGCATTCATTTTCGGCAACATTTCAGACCGTCTTGGGAGGAAGGCTGTCTATGGGATGGAGCTTGGAATCATCATAGCTTTCACCGTAATTTCGGCATTTTCTGTGAATTCCACAATGCTGATAATAAGCAGATTCCTACTTGGTATAGGAGTTGGCGGCGATTACCCAATCAGCTCCACAATAATGAGTGAATATTCGAGCAGCAAGCACAGGGGGAAACTTGTGGGGATGGTCTTTGCGATGCAGGGATTGGGTTTGCTTGCAGGCGCGCTTGTCGGTCTGGTTGCAATTTATACCATTCCGCTCTCCTATTCCTGGCGGTTCATGCTTGGATTTGGCGCCATACCTGCAGTGTACGTGGTTTACCTCAGAAGGAAACTGCTGGAGACCCCAAGGTTTTCCCTGCAGGTCAGGGGAAATGCGGAATACGCCTCAAGAGCCACCAGATCAATTGTTGGAGGAAATGCTGCTGAGATAACAGAGACTGTTAGTGCTGTTTCAAAAAAGACAGATTATTCAGGACTCCTCAGAAAGTACATGACATTCATTCTGGGCACATCTATAACCTGGTTCATTTTTGATATGGCATTTTACGGGACCACGCTGAACAACAGCTTCATCCTGAATAACATCGGATACGGCACGGCAGGTTCCCTCAAGACTGCTGTCACGAACACGGCAATTGGTGATACCGTACTTGCCGCAGCTTTCGCTGTCCCCGGGTATTTCATTGCGGTAGCCACGGTAGACATCGTGGGCAGGAAAGCACTGCAGTGGTTTGGATTTCTGGTTATGGCATTATCCTACCTGGTCCTGGGAATTTTCTACAATACCCTGGAAAACAACATAGGCCTCTTCATTACGGTATTCGGGATCTCTTACCTTTTCGGCAACATAGGCCCAAATACAACCACTTTCATTTTGCCGACCGAACTCTTTCCCACTGAGATCAGGTCGACAGCCCATGGAATTGCATCTTCCGTGGCGAAACTTGGGGCGGGGATATTCACTTTTCTCTTCCTGATTCTTGGATATGCACTGGGACAGGCCGGAGAATTCGAGCTTCTCGCACTTTTCTCAACTCTGGGTGCGGTGATAACTCTGTTCACGATCAGGGAAACCAAAGGTCTCCCGCTTGAGCTTACATCCCTCGAACCGTCGAAGGGCATCATTGGATTTGATCCATACAAGGATTATACCGACAGGTGATTCCTTTTTTGCTTCCTAGCCTGCCATGAACAGCCAATTTAAATTATACCAATGGAATTGTGGTCTAAGGTAAATGGGGGACGAGTGAATATGGCCCGTTTCCGGGTGGAAGGGTTTCTTGCGGACAGCATGCTCGGCAGGCTCACCAGGTGGCTCAGGTTGATGGGTTACTCGGTAGAATACGCTTCATCGGAATGGAGTGATGCCAAAATAATGGAATACTGCAACAGTAAGGGTTTATTCCTGCTCACAAGGGATAGGGAGCTCTCTAAAAGGTACAGTAATTCCTTTTATGTTCGATCTGAAAATCTCAACGATCAGCTTGCGCAGTTCCTTTCTGAGTTTTTCCCGTCAAGGGATCTTTTCTTCACCAGATGCCCGTTGTGCAACGGGAAGACATCCAGGGTTCCAATGAGTCAGGTGTCTGATCGTGTGCCAGATGGCGTGCGGAGTAGATATGACTCTGCGTTTGTCTGCCACAACTGCGGAAAGGTATACTGGGAGGGTACACATTATGATTCCATTCTGAAGACGATAAACTCAATTATCACGCGATTGTGAGATCACTGCACGCATTGATTTGCAAGGGGCTGACCTGATTGGTTCTGCCCGTTTATTATCCAGTCCTCTCCCCACTTCTGCAGGTCTCTAAGCGGCTCCTCAAGTGCCCTTCCCTTCTCTGTGAGGGAATATCTAACCCTGAATGGCCTGGTGTTTTCCACCACCCTGGCAATAATCCCATGGCTCTCAAGGTACTTCAGCGTCGAAGAAAGTGTCTTGGAGTTGAGGCCTTCAACCGCCTTCAGCAATTCGTTGAAACCCATCGGCCTCTGCCAGAGGTATCTTATAACGATGAGCTTCCATTCTCCCCCGATCTGCTTTATTGCCGCCACAATCGGGCAGTGTTGAATTCCTTGCGAGAGTTCTTCCACTGTTTCAGTAACTTTACTTCCAGTCATCTTCTTTCCACTAAGTTACAAATGTTATTTAAATGTGATGATTATATCACATCGAAAGTAGCAAGTCGCTTGCGAAAGGTAATCTGGGTGTAAAAAATGGAACAGAAAAAATGGACACTTGACATAGCGCATTCCAGCGTAGAATTCGGGATTAAGCATATGATGATCTCAACCGTGAGAGGCAGATTCGGGAATTTCAGGGGAGAAATCACCGGTGACCCTGATGACTTCAACAATATCAGGGCGGAGTTCACCATAGACGTTGCCAGCATTGATACTGGCAATCCGGACAGGGATAACGACCTGAGGTCAGACAAGATAATGGCGATGAAGGAATATCCGCAAATTACCTTCAGAACGAAGAAGATAAGCGGCAGCAAAGAAGATGTGGAGATAACAGGGGATCTGACCATCCGGGGAGTGACCAGAGAAGTTTCCTTCAGGGGAGAGTACAGCGGAAAAATAAAGGATCCCTATGGAAATACCCGGTTTGGCCTTAGCGCATCTGCAACAATACAGAGAAGCGAATTTGGAGTGAAGTGGAACATGATCCTGGAGGGTGGAGGGATGATGCTCGGCGAAAAGGTCAACCTGTACCTGCAGATAGAGGCTTATGCAGCCTCTGCGGCTTCAGGATCCAAGTCATAAACACTAAAGCTGATTAAACCCGGGCGGGGAGTCGGGGCTGATCCCGCGTTTCGTTGATCAGTCCAGGCCCTTGCATTCTTTTCCGGTCCGCTCGAAAATCTCTCCTATTGAGCGCATAACAGCCACGTAGGCCCTTATTCCCTTTGCTGCATTCCTGTCCTTGGAGAGGCGGTACAAATCGACGATTGAAAGCGGGGAGTTGTCTGTCTGGCTCACGCTGACTCCATCTATGATCCCCCTGAGGTTGAACATAACATTCTTTATTGTATCGGAAACTTTCTCGTCGGAAAGAGCATATAGCAAGCTCAACGCAAGATTCGCGCTCTTGAGAATCGAGTAGGTGAATTCCCTTGAAGAGAAAAAGTGCCCCAGAAACTCTACGTCGGTCGGTACATAGTCCTTTGTTATGTCTGCGAAGAGATCGATTATGCCGGCTTCCTTGAGCCGCTTCAGCAGGGGGAGAAGGGAAAGTACGATGTCCGAATTGTCGGCGAGTTCTCGTTTCAACGCGTCAAGTTTGCCTTTTTCATCTGATATATCCATCATTGTCACCTCACATTATGCCCCTCAGCATTGCAGAAAAATAAGTGTCAGAGGACGTCCATTTCAGGAAATAGTCTGACTTGCTCTGGAAATTTGCCCTGGGAGGCTTGTCATAGCTGAAGAAGAGTGTTATAGCCTGGGTTCCGCTGGTTATGGTGGTACAGGCAACCTCCCCGTTGTAGGAATCAAAGAAGGCATTTCCGTTGACCTCGTTGGCTATCCTGTTCGCAAGGTACTCAGACTGGAAATGTGCAGTTGCGCCTGCCTTTGATATGGGCAGGTCAGTGGCGTCCCCTATCGCGAACACGTTGTCATAATCCTTGTAGTTGAGATGATGCCTGTCCACGGCTATATAGCCGCTCTGGCCAGCCAGGCCGGATTCCGTTATAACCTTCTGCCCGCTGTGCGGCGGCACAAGGATGAGAAGGTCGTAGTCAAGAGTCTCCCCTTCCAGAGAGTTCACTTTCTTCCCTTCCGGATCGAGCGAGTCTACATTGAACATCTTATGAATTATGACCCCCTGCTCCTCCATCAGCTTTTCGACAAAATCAGAAACATTGGGTATTGTGAAGACCCTGTTGAGCGGGTAGATATAATGGATTTCCGTCTTATCCCTGATCCCCCTCAGCTTGAGGTACTGGATCAGCTGAAATGTGAATTCGTAGGGTGCCGGAGGGCACTGTATGGGTATGCTCGCCTGCCCGATAACAATCTTTCCTCCCCTGAAAGCCGAAAGCTTTCTTTTAAGATCAAGAGAGGCTTCCAGGCTGTAAAAGTGTGAAGCCGCCTTTTCATACCCGGGAAGATCTTCCGTTGAATACCTGTCACCCGTAGCAATGATTAGGTAATCGTAACTGAATGTGTTGTCATTCTCGCATTTCACCGTTGAATTGTCCAGATCGAATTCCTTGATGCCGGATTTGATGAACTCTATTCCATAATTGAAGAGGGACTGGGTGGGCTTTACGCTGTTGTGGTAGTCCTTGAACCCAAATGGTATCTGGACCCCGTCAGGCTTGAAGTAGTGGTTCTCTGATTTCCCGAAAACAACTATCTCGATCTCTGATGGATCCGAATGAAATCTCAACTTGTTTGCCAATATAGTTCCGGCGGCGCCGTCGCCTGCTATGATGGCCCTCTTTCTGTTTGTGGACATGAGAAACACTACTTTGTCTTTCTCATCACTATCTCGAAGTAACCGTTTCGTTCATAAACTCCGATAAGCTCGTTTCCGGACTTCTTTATCCATTCTGGGGCATCCTTCTTGGTACCTGTATCCGTAGAGTAAACGGATATGATGTCTCCAACCTTTCCCTGCTTGTAAGCTTTTATCATTTCCATAAGCGGCCCGGGGCAGAAACTTCCTCTTGCATCTATAACCCTTGTCGGTTTGAGTTCTTCCATTTTTATCACTTCGTTTCACAGAAACAGCGTCATTTTAGAATCCTTGGCCATGTCCACGAACTGGGATACTCCAATGACATCCTTCACCAGCGGATCGAGATCTTCCTTCTTCAGTCCAAGAAGATCGGCGAACATTGCGCACCCGTAAAGATTGACATTGCCGATGTCCTTCAAATTCCTGATGGTGTCCAGCCACGATGGCACCTTCTTTTCCTGCATTATTTTCATTATCTGCTTGGACATGTCACCCGCTTCAGGGCTGAGGGTAGGTTTGGGGGCACCGGACTTCTTAAGTTGCAGTAGAGCCCAGAAAGTGACGAATATGTCCACATCCATACCGTTTGCCACTGCGCCTGATGCAATTATAGATCCTGCCATCAACTTGTCCATGGTTCCCGAAAACAGAATCAGGGCTACCTTTTCCGCCATAGTTTCACTTCCGTTGTTTATTGTGGGATCGCTCTTATTGATAACACCTTATACGTAAGCCCTTGAAATACGGGAAAAATCCTACAATCCTGATCCTTGTTTTTTTGGTCAGAAATGCCTTACCTGTAAGGGTAAAATACCTCCTCAAGCTTTTAAGAAGCTCCACGTGGTGATAGATATAAGCTTCTGCACATACATATTAATGGCAAGGGTTAATTTTGAAGTCGCTGTCACCAAGGGATTTACATGGCACTGAGACCCATTACAGAGATAGCAGATAAGCTGAAAATTTCAGCCGACTCGATTGAACCCTACGGTAAGCACCTTGCAAAGATACCGCTTGACAATCCAGCTTTCCGCTACCCGAGAAAGGGGAAGTTGATCCTGGTGACAGCCATGACCCCGACTCCTGCGGGAGAAGGGAAAACCACGACAGTGATCGGGCTTGGTCAGGCGCTGCAGGAACTTGGCAAGAACGTCTGCATTGCAATCAGGGAGCCTTCGCTTGGCCCCTGTTTCGGCGTCAAAGGCGGCGCCACAGGAGGCGGGAAGTCCAAGGTTGAACCCAGCGACAGGATCAACTTGATCTTCACAGGGGATTTCCCCTCCGTATCGGCGGCACACAACCTTCTTTCGGCACTAATAAACAATCATATGTACTTCGCCAACAAACTTGGAATCGATCCAAAGGAACTGCTATTCCCCAGAACTGTCGACATGAATGATCGATCTCTGAGGTCGATTTTGGTTGGGATTGGAGGGAAGGACTATGGCGCGCTCACGCCTGATCGGTTCGTTATAACGCCAGCTTCGGAGATCATGGCTATTCTCGGCCTGAGCAAATCATACACTGACCTGAAAAGCAGGCTCGGCAGGATAATGGTTGCCAAATCGTCCAGCGGAAACCCGGTGTTCTCATCGGATATCAACGCACAGGGGGCCATGGCTGCCCTGCTTGTGGATGCACTTAAACCCAACCTTGCCCAGACAACGGAGGGGGTCCCGGCATTCATACATATAGGCCCGTTCGGAAACATCGCCCACGGCACCTCCAGCGTGTTAGCAGATGATCTGGCCTTGAAAACCTCAGATTACCTGGTTACTGAGGCAGGGTTCGGATCCGATCTGGGCGCGGAGAAATTCTTTGACCTGGTTTCGCGTGTGGGTTCATTGCCCGTTAATGCAGTGGTAATAGTGGGCACAATCAGAGCAATAAAGCATCATGCAGGATCCAAGGACCTCTCTGTGGAGGATGTGAAGGCAGTGCAGGAAGGTTCGAAAAACCTGCTGAGGCATGTAGAAATAGTCAGGTCTTTCGGGGTCGAGCCCGTCGTTGCGATAAACAGGTTCCCCACTGACGCGGAAAGCGAAATATCAACGCTCAAAGAGATCCTGAAATCCAGGAAGGTGGATTCGGTGGTATCGGATGTGTTCACTGGAGGCGGCAAGGGAGGGATTGAGCTTGCAAATGAAGTGTTGAGGCACATCAGCAATGAACCTGTCAGGCTGAACTATGTCTACGAGTTCAACGAGCCCGTAAAGACCAAGATAGAGAAAATAGCAAGGAGGATCTATGGCGCCGGTTCGGTTTCATACGGAAAGCAGGCAGTGAAGGACCTGAAGTTCATAGAAAAGGCTGGTTTGTCCGGTTTGCCAATATGCATGGCAAAGACTCAGAATTCCATCAGCGATGACCCAGCCCTACTCAATTCACCAGAGGGGTTCACTCTCACCATAGAAAGGATAAATATCTCTGCAGGTGCGGGTTTCCTTGTCCCTCTCGCAGGAGACATAATGACAATGCCCGGACTTCCAAAGGTCCCCGCTTCCGAAGGGATAGACATTACAGATTCCGGGAAAATTGTCGGCCTATCATGACGGCATGATAATACAGGTAAAGGTGAGGAAGGGAAACAGAAAACCGGAGAGATCCGGAACTACCCTCACTGTATATACAGAGGCAGATCGCATAAATAATCAGGCAAACCATGACGTTATGAAGCAGATTGCGTCATTCTTCGGCGTTGCTGTGTCAGATGTAAGGTTGCTTTCCGGAAAGACGAAGACAAGAAAAACCATGGAAGTGAACACGCAAGGCGACTGATCTTTGCCTGTACTCTAAAAATCCCTGGCAGGTTTATAGCCCACAAAATAATACTCCATAATGGATTCCTCCGGTTTCTTTTCAAAACATGCGGGAAGTTATGCGAAGAGCGACTCACATGCCGCAGGCAAAGATCTTGGTTCCTTGGTTGATCATTTACCAATCCCGGCTGGTTCCGTATCCATAGACCTTGCCACCGGCACCGGTTTCACTGCGCTTGCCCTTGCCAGAATTTCAAGTGCGGTGGTTGGCCTTGACATGACTTTGGAGATGCTAAGTGAAGCCAGGAAACTGGCGGAACGGGAAGGTGCCTCCAACATGATACTGATGAGGGGGGATGTGTACGACACTCCTTTTTTGGATGCCTCTTTTGACGCTGCCACCTGCAGAAGAGCCGCGCATCATTTCAATGACAAGCCAGGATTTGTATCCGAGGTTTACAGAATACTGAAAGAGCCGGGTTATTTTGGGTTTGTCGACATGGTAACTTCAGAGTCCGATGAAATGGATGTTTTCAATGAGCTTGAAAGGCTGAGGGATCACACCCATGCCGCAGCCGGGTCAATGACTTACTGGTTGAACCTAATCAAATCCTCCGGGTTTAAGATCGAGTATTCTGAAAGGCAGGAGGATAGGGTGACATTCGAGAAATGGCTATCCCCGGTTATGGTAGACTCTGATGCGGGAAGGCAATGCCTTTCCTTTCTTGCGAAAAATGAGAGCTATTTCCAGGATAAATACGGTTTTGACGGTAAATCATTCATTAAATCCAGATGCATAATTATAGGGAAAAAGGGGTAAGCCCAGTCATTGCATGGGAGATCACTTCAGGTGGCCCACAAACATCTTGGTGGTGTACTTCAGCCTCACTTTACCGTTCTTCTCGTAAGCTGAAAAGGATTCTTTAAATTCGTTCACCATAGCGTCATATTTTGGATCTCCTGCTGATATGCTGTATGATGCGGAGGCGTATCTTCCAAGTATTCCTTCAATATCGAGGTCCTGGCTGCTGTCAAACTGATAGTATCCATGGGACCAGCCAAAGAAATCCGATATCAAATCCTCCGAAATGCTGCTGCTTCCTGTTCCATGGTATCCAGGACTGTATTTCCTGCAGATCCTCTCGTATTCTCCATTGAAGGTGGCACTATCTTCCTCCCTGTTGTTCCATATCAGGGCAACCAGGTTTGGTCCCTTCAGTATCCTCTTGAATTCAGTTTTTGCCTTGTCAGTGTTGAACCAGTGAAACGACTGCCCTGCGGTTACCAGGTTTACGCTTCCATCCTTCAGGCCGCTTCTTTCGGCATACCCCCTGAGGAAAGTGGCGTTGGAAAATTCCTTAAGATTTTCCCTGGCCTTCTGAAGCATCTCTTCGTTAGGGTCCAGGCAATACACTGGATTGCCATTTTCAAGAAACAGCCGCGCCAGATTCCCTGTTCCGCAACCCATGTCGGCAACAGTCATTCTGGAGTTGAACATGTATTTCTCGTTGAGTATCCTGAGAATATCAGCAGGGTATACAGTCCTGTACTTCGAATAATTCTCCGATCTGCCTTTGAACAGTTCTCCGGTATCTGCCATGGATCTCTTTCATGCTATCATTGAAGGGCAGTTAATAATCTCTCGGCATTCCGGAAAGCATGGAAAGAAGAAACCGCCCTTTCCCGTGGATCCGGAATATCCGGGAATGGTGAAGGAGGAGATCGCCGGTGACATGAATAATGATGCCGCAGTAACGGGCAGCGGTAAAAGGATGACTGGGAAAAAGAAGAGGGGGAGAAGGGACAAACGCAAATGCTCCAAGACAAGGAGATCGAAGGACGGCACATGGACAAAGAAGAATTCAGCATCACACTTCGGCTACAAGCTTCACACTTCACAGGGTACCGATATACCACTGATAAGGGAATTCATCGTTACCACTGCGTCACTCCATGACTCGCAGATCGATCTGGGAATTCCCGGAATACCCAACTATCGGGACAGGGGATATTTCGGGTCAGGAACCAGGGGGATAGATTCCACGATGGATAAAGCATCGAGAAATCACCCTCTGTCCGTAGATCAGGTGAGAAGGAACAGGAGGATGACGAGGAAACGATCACCAGGAGAGAGACCGTGTTCCGTTATCAAAAGAGTATTCAACGGTGGGCATGTCTTCGTAACAATGATCAGGAGGATAAGGGTTAAGGCCATGTTTTCCTGCCTTGGTTACAACCTCCTTACCCTTTTCTCAATGAAAAAGAGCGGTAAGGTAACGTAAGCTATCGAAAAAGGGGAAACAGGCGAGGGAAAAGACAGTTGTTTTTGCCATATTAGGCCTCATTTCGCTGGAAAAATTCCCGAATCATCTGATCAACGGGGGAATTTACCGGGATATTAGGAAAAGTCAATTGTGTTCGGCGAGATTGACGTATACATGAGAACCCGCTTGGAGAAACACATGTTTGCAGCAGCAAAACTGGCACTAGAAAGATACAGAAACAGGGAATCCATGTTGTTTGCGCAGAATCCCGAATGCACAAAACCCAGAACAAATAACGGCATGGAAATATTCTTCAGGAAAATCAGGAGGAATATCAGGAAGAGATCTGGAAACAGATCCACA
>JAJYPW010000110.1 GCA_021795055.1 Thermoplasmata archaeon | reverse complement strand
CCAGTACGCCAGTAATCAGCGCACTGTCCCCTGGAAACTACTGCCCGGTAAGGTCGTCTTCAACAATGACCTCAATGCGCTGCGGCTGTGATCCCCCCTCCATCGTTTCAGGATTTTCCTGGATCTCTATTTTCTGGACATCCACGAATTCCGATTCATTGGGCAGTAACGTGAATTTTACCTTCTTGCCTTCCGAAGGGCATTCGTCATTTGTGCAGACTTCCGGTTCCTCCAGCCTCCCCCTCAGCTGGGAGCGATATATTATGGACTTGCAAAACGCGCATTCGAATGCCGCATTCTGAAGGCGCGGGCTAACCTCTGTATTTTTTCTAACTATTCCGGTTACACTTACGAGGCGACCGATGTTGTTACTCCTGATGCTTCGGATCTCGATGAAAGTATCCTTCAACGGCGTGTCCACCAGCCTTATATTGAACCTTCGTGAATCGGAAGGCAGGATTCCCTTCTCAAGGTAGTCTTTCCTGATAATGTCCTCTCCAATCCTGAGCATGGCTTCCGGCATGGCAAGTATCATGTCGGCAAATCCCTCTATCTTCGATACGTCCTTGAACGAAACGTTCATGGACCTGGTGTCCGGGTATACCTGCCTTAATTGATTTAGAATATCTGTGTAACCATAAAGTTCGAAGAGATCGTACCACGCCCTCTTCGCAAATTCCTCTATCTCCTCTGGGACCGTGGTTATTGCCACAGTTAACGATAACCATCCAATGTATTATAATTCCCATGACATGAATTTCAGAACAACTTGTTCCTGTGAGGGACGTAGAAAGTGTAGAAAATTGTTTAATTACAGGGAATATCACAGTGCATGAAAAAAATTGCCCTGTTAATTCTGGATGGGCTGGGCGACAGGCCATGCAAGGTTCTCCACGGGCTCACCCCGCTGCAGTTTGCGTATAAGCCGAATATGGACAGGATGATCTCTGAAGGACAGGGTGGGTTCATGTACCCAGTTTCTCCGGGAACCAACACCGGGTCAGACACTTCCCACCTCTCACTTCTCGGATACGATCCCAGGGATGTGTACACAGGAAGGGGGCCATTTGAGGCGATGGGGCTGGGCCTGCTAATGAATCCAGGGGACATTGCCTTCAGGGCAAACTTTGCCACTGTGGACGAAAGTGGTATCGTTACCGACAGAAGGGCCGGACGCATTTCAGAGGGAACTGCAGCATTGGCACAGGCAATTTCCATGGAAATTGACGGGTACTCGTTCAGGGTTAGACCCGGGGTGGAACACAGGGCTGCCCTTGTGGTGAGCGGCCCTGATCTTTCCGATAAAATCGGCGATTCAGACCCGCATGAGGCGGGGAAGCGAGTACAGGAAATCCGGGCGCTTGATAGTTCCGGCAAAAAAACTGCAGACATGGTCAATCGATACCTGAAGGAGGTGGGCAGAATACTCAACGCACACGAAGTTAACCAGACGAGGAAAAAGAAAGGCATGGAACCAGCCAATGCACTGTTACTGCGCGGGGTGGGTAAGGCGCCATTGCTTAAACCGTTCCACGAGAAGTACGGCATGAATGGATCATGCATTGCTGGAATCCCCCTTATCCGTGGCATTGGCCATCTGGCAGGACTCAGCATTGTTTATGACGAAAGGATGACGGGCAGCTATGATTCAGACTATGATCTTAAGGTGAAAAAGGCGCTTTCCGTTCTGGAAAAGGAGGATTTCGTGATAATAAATTTCAAGGCTACGGATGTGGCTGGCCACGACGGAGATGCATTCCGCAAGGTAGAAGTCATAGAAAAGGTCGACAGGGCTATCGCCCCTCTCCTGAGCCTTTCCGGGAGTACGGTGATCGCAATAACCGGTGATCACAGTACACCATGTGAAATGAAGGAGCACAGCGGAGATCCGCTCCCCCTGCTGGTATATTCGGGAGGGATAAGAACTGATTTCTGCAGGCATTTCGACGAGAGGCACCCGATCATGGGATCACTGAGGCTGGCGAGCGGGGATCTGATGCAGTACCTCCTGGCGCTCTCTGGAAGGGCAGAAAAGTATGGCGCATAGGCTTAAATAGGCCATCAGGAGGAAATTGCGAAACCTTATATATCATTGATACTTTATATTGTCTGACACATGCATGACAATGTTAACCTCGAGACCTAAATATGTTGAGCCAATAGATGACCGATCCTATACTCGGCTACTGAGGAAAGAGGCATCTCCAGACTCTAACAGAATGGCTCAGGTCAAGTCAATCTACTATACCATAATCTTTGCATTTTTACTCTGGTGGATACCTGTCGCTGGGCCTGCGATTGCCGGTTACCTCGGCGGCAGAAAGGCCGGAGGCATGTGGAAGGGTATAATGGCAAGCCTTGTTGCCTCATCAATACTTATGTTCACTATATTTGCTTTAATGCCGTTCAAGTCAGGCCCACTTGCCTACGCTTCGTACTATTTTGGATCCGGCATGCTCGCTATTTCGCAATCCCAGCTCGCTTCCGCTTCTAACGTTCTTACAAATATGTATACAGCCTTCGGTTTGATCAGGACCTTCACACTGATAATGCCAAGTTCCCTCATAACTCTGGTCACGTTCGGATTTGTTGGTGGAACATACAGCGAAATGCTGAACCATGAGGAGGTTCTGCACCAATCATACAGGAGATCGCTCGACAGGGTGACATACTCCGAGACAAGGAATACGCCCAGGCTGAGAGTCACACAGAATACACGGGCTTTGAGGCCACGGACAATGGGAGTCCGGACCTACGATGGCGGCAACGAGGACTTCGAAGATGATGGGGCGTCAATGGATGAAATGTGAGGAACCCTTCTGGAGAACTTTACTGGTTCTACTGTTCCTGCTCTGATCTAGAGCAGAGGCGAATCAAACGGATAGCTTCATTCCCTTGTTTTTTGGGACTGATGGCATCCCCTATTTCGGGGAATACGAATAATTGAGCATGCACAAAAAGAGGAAGAAAAGCCGGCTAAAAGTGAAGGACTTACTCCCTAACCCGGCTGATGGCCTTTCCGATTGTTGAAAGCATGTTGATCATCGCGGTGGCGCCGGCGGCAAAATCTGGATCTTTTCCAAGGGCCAGCAAATGCAGCAGGGTAAGCTTCTGTGGATTTTTGGCACCATCGATCATCTTCTCAGATATGGTATCACTCTCAAACGCAATTGCCTTGATGACGTCGGAAGTCCCTTCATCAGATAGTGCGGAAAAAATGGCCGGGATAAGGTTCAGCGTCTTGTAAATCCCAACCTTCATATTATATGATCCCAGCATCTTGGCAAGATACTCTATGTTGGAAGGGCTGACTTTGCCAATAAGCTCCAACATGGTTTGAATGGTACCGGCTTCTATAAGATCCTTGAATATGGTTGCAAGACCGGTTATTTGATCTTTTTCCTTCATCAGTAAAAGAAGGAGTTCCTCTATTGTATCCTGCGATCCCTTATTCTCATCGTCTCCAGTCATTATATCATCCCCCTCGCTATTGCTGAAAAATACGCATCGCATTCCATCTTTTTCAGCAGGTAATCGAACCTCTTTGGCTTCGAAGTTATCGGTCGCTTTTCGTAGTTGAAGTAAACTGTCATCCCCATGCCGTTGCCAGTGTACAGTGTACATCCGACATCGCCTTCGTAGGAGGAGCCAATCATCATCTTTCCGAGGCGGTGCGAGATCTCCTTTGCGACATACTCAGCCTGCATCCAGGC
>JAJYPW010000109.1 GCA_021795055.1 Thermoplasmata archaeon | reverse complement strand
TGAAACTCACCCTGGGATTGTTGATCGAGAGAAACAGGTAGATCACTATGAACACTATCGCGGCGAAATACGACAGCAGCAGGGCCTTAATTTTTGTCTTCATACCCTTATCTCCCTGATTGTTGACGACACGAGGAACGCAAATGCTACCGTGATCAGCGGTATGATCATGAGGTCAATGAGGTACAGCACCACAATCATGCCAGAAGAGGCTGACTGGAGTGAAGCTACTACCCCCAGGATCACTATGAGCATAAGCGGGAAGGCTACGCCAACGGTCACATAGCTTTCTGCGAGTATGCCAACCGACTCGGCGTTGCTCCTGATCAGCGTGCTCAGCTCACCCTGGTACTGCACTGCCTTCGTCTTGAAGTACTGCTTCAGATTCCCGCCGGAAGTCACCGTGGTTACAATCCCCTGAAGGAACTCCGCCAGTTTAGGGGACGGGGCATATTTGGCGCCCTCCCTCAGTGCAGTTACGATATCCTTACCGAATACCCTTGTGCCAAGTGAAATGGACTTCGCTTCCTTTGCAACGGCTCCGTATTCAGGGCTCTCCCCAAGTTCGAACAATATCTGATCCACAGGCATGTCAGCCGAAGCCATGGTGGCAATGTAGCCCAGTGCCATAGGAAGTTTTGATTCGATATCCTTTTTCCTCTTCTTGGAAGTCGATCCGGGAAGAGAAAGGAAAATTGCCACGAACATTATTACTCCCATCGCGCCACCTATAATCGCCAGTATGTAGAAAGGACCCATCAGGTAAGCGAAAAATGCTATTATTACGGTGCCTGCAAGCGAAATTATCAGCGAAACAAAAACAACAAGAGAAAGGTACTGTACGCTAGAATATGGCATTTTTGAAGCCCTGAGGGAGTTCTCTAGCTTTGCATACTTGCTTTCTCTGGCCTGGAAATAGTCCCTGAAGAGTATCAAGGCGATTTTCAGGAAAGGCGACGGTGGCTTTATCGTCTTTTCCAGGGACTGTACCTTCTGTGGAGTGCCGAGGACACTGGAAACGTCCATGATCCTCCCGAAGACCTTGGTGATCCCGGGTTTATGCTCAACAAGTTCTGTGCCATAAATATCCTTCTTCTTTGACTTGGATGACCTGTCCTTTGATTTCGTCCTGCTCCTGGCAAGATCCTTTGAGTGTTCCCCTGACTTCTTTCTGGTGACAATTCCTGTAACGATGACCGGCTCTGATCTCTCCGGTGGATTTGTCTTATCTGCCTCGTTAAGCTGCTGCCCCAGGTCCTTGCTTATTCTCCTGGTGAGGGGATTCCTGCTCCTCTTCTGCCTCTTTTCCTCATATGTGGGAGGCTCCGGCTTAACTTCCGGGGTCTCTGCGACAAACTTTTCAAAATCAAGTGCAGCGTCGGAATTGCTGGTCTTCGGCTCCTCGACTTGCTGAGCGGCAGCAGGTTCAGGCGGTTCAGCGGTAGATGGCTGCACTTCTGTGACCTTTGGCCCGCCTTCTGCAACCGCCTTCTCTTCTTCCGCCATTGCGGGTGCAGGTTGTGCCTCCTGCTCTGATGATGCTGTACCGGAAGCTGAAACAGGCTCCTCGGGCTGAGGGGCAGGCTGTGTCTCCTGTGTAGAAGGTTCAGGCTGTTCTTTTCCGGATGACGGTTCGTTTATACCTGGTCTGAGAGGTCTGCGCCTTTTGGCCAGTCTTGCCCGGTCAGGTTCGTCTGTCACACGGTGCCTCCTGAAGCTTGGGCCATTGCCTTTTCAGGTTCCTTGTAAAAAGTGCTGATGATCCTATGTATGTCAACATAATTAGTAAGATCCGATCTGACCATTTCCTCCAGCAGCCTCTTTCTCTCGTCAAATTCCTTCCTGAACTGGCCCGGTCCGATACCCTTTATGTACTGTATCTTTTTGTAAAGGTTGCTGTAACCCATGAAGGAATGCTTTCCCCTGAAGGAATCATAGGAGAAAACTTTGTTGTATACAACTTCATTCGTCTCGGTGTTGAAGCCAGACATCTCGTCCACTTCAGTGATCCTCCTGCTCACGGAATCCCCGCTCCTGACGAATTTATTGAATATAACCGTGTTCAGGTATGTTATCATTATCCGCGGGATGTTGAGCGGAGCACTTTCCAGCCTGTTGACCGTAGCCTCCATTGAATCCGCATGGATGGTTGAATACGTAGTATGGCCGGTGGACATAGCCTGGAAGAGTGAGGAAGCCTCCCTTCCCCTGACTTCCCCTACAACAATGTAGGTAGGACGCTGCCTCATTGCCATCTTCACCAGCTCAAACATGTCAATCCTCATTGTGCCGGTATTGTTTTGGTTCGACTCGAATTCCGCCTCCCTGGTGGAGGTCGCAACCCAGTTGCTGTGAAGGATGTTGATCTCCCTGGTTTCCTCTATGCTGAAAATCTTTGAGTTCGGGGGAACCAGCATGAGAATGGCGTTCATGGTGGAAGTCTTTCCCACCGCGGGTACACCTGCTATCAGGGCTGAGGAAAGGTACTCGATCATATACCAGAGATAGGTTACCATTTCAGCGCTCGCAGTGCCGTATTTTATGAGTTCTACAGGCGTGAACGGCTTCTCCCGGAACAGCCTGAATGTAAACGTAGAGCCACGGGTGGATATCTCTTCACCATAAATCGCCTGAACCCTGTGGCCCTGGGGGGTGGCACCATCCAGGATGGGCTCGCTGACAGATATTTCCTTGCCGCAGAGCTGCGCAAGCTTGACTACATATGAATTAAGCTGTTCCTTGGTCTTGAAACTCACGTTTGTCTTAATTGAACCATACTTTCTGTGGTAAACGAATATCGGGACGTTGTAACCGTCGCAGGAGACATCCTCCACGTACGGGTCCTTCACGATAACTTCTATTGCCCCAAGGCCGGAAAAGTCCCTGCTCAGGTAGTACTTTATCTTCTCCCTGGATTCCTTGCCAAGGTTGACCTCGTAATTTTCTGAGTAGATGTCAAGCAATTTTCCTACGTCCAGTTTCACATATTCGGTGGAGAAGTTCCTCAAGTTGGGAATCACCATCTCCATTTCCTTGGGAAGTATATTCATCAGTTGTCTCTCATAATCATTCAGCCTTGGCTCAACAACGGAGTAAATGTTTTCCAGTGTATTCCTGTTCCACAATATCTCTACAGATCCAAATCCCTTTATGACTTCGTATCTGTCTACAAGGTCGAGATTTTCTGCTTCTGCAGTCTTGACCATCGGTCTCCTGCTTCTCGCCCTTCGCCTCAGATTTATCTCTGCCATTTACCTACCATCGCAACCAGCGTATTTATCCTTTAAGCTTGTTTAGGGTTCTCTGCTGTTAATTCAATTAAAACCAACAGGCAAACAGGCAAATTTTATAGCAGAGAGAACATTACGCAAAAACGGGGCCGGTAGATCAGAGGTAGATCGCTTCCTTGGCATGGAAGAGGCCCGGGGTTCAAATCCCCGCCGGTCCACATTTATAAAACTCCAACGTATTTACATTCCAACCAGCCGTTTTTTCTCTATCTCTTTATATCATTGGACCAGGGTTGTACGATATATGAATATTTAAATAAAAATGAAGCCATGATCTCACCCGATTCATCCGGAAAAATTCATGCATCTCCATTAACTCTTATGGTTCTCTTGAACTCCTTGTGGGAAATAATATAATTAAAAATGAAAATATATTAAAATCATTTCCAAATTGTCATTCATTAAAGGCCGGCAGTGCCCATCTGTC
>JAJYPW010000108.1 GCA_021795055.1 Thermoplasmata archaeon | reverse complement strand
TCTGATTAATGGAGATTATACAAGGTTTTCTGAAGAGAAGGAAACGTATTTCATAACAAGGGTTCATGCAATTGGCCAGGGTATCAGGCCACGTGGTGAAATTGAGTCTCTATCCCGGGAAATGGCATCATTTCTGAACTCCATAACTGCCCCTTCATCGATTATCCTGACTGCAGTCCCTACCGGAGATCGGGACCTTTCGCACAAGCTTCCTGTGGAGAGATTCCTGCTGCAGAATTCCGTGTATTTCAGGGCATACGTGATGCAGAAAGGAAGTGGTGCTCAAGACGATTTTACCGCTGTGACAGATGCATTGAGATCTTCTGGTTTTGCCCCTAAGCCGGTGGATGATAAAGAACTTGGCTGGCTTCTTGGCGCCAATGAATCGGGTGATCACGGCACTGATAAACGCCGCAGAAAAGAGGGCAAGCACTCAAGGTTTGAGCGCATGGGTAGCGTGTATGCCACCTCGCATGTCTTCCTTGATCTGAAAGGCGTGGATCAGACCGTTTGGGCATACCTGATCTCCCTGAATATACCGTTTAGGGTCAAGATAGGTCTCGAGAAACTGGAGGATGGCTCTATCGGGAAGACCCTTCGAAGATCGGTCGCTGAATACGGGGCTAGAATCAGGATATACCAGAACATGGAAGGAAAAAAGGGGGTGCTTGTTGAGAAAAGGAGAGAGGCAGAAATGCTCTTGAAGGCTTTGAATTCCGGTACCCCTATTTTTGGAATTGAAGTCGCCCTTGAATGCTATTCCCCCCACCCTGCAAGGTTAAAGATGCTGGACGATGCCCTCCTCAGGAACCTTGCATCGCTTGGGATAAATCATCGCCAAATTGCCAAAAGTAGCAGGAACGGCTGCGGCATACGCCTGGGAAAGTCAGGCAATTACCCACTGGACGCCAACACGATTGCAAACATGATTTTCTTTCCGGAAGGATTTGAGGAAATGAATGGCGTACTGGTAGGGGTTGATTTGAGCCTCTCCAAGCCGTTTTTCATAGACGTGTTTGCGGGTGATTCTTATAACATGACTGTTCTTGGGCAAACCGGATCGGGGAAGTCGTTTTTCATCAAGCTGATTTTGCGCAGAATGCTCCAGCTCCAGATGATCGAGGAAGTCCTGATTTTTGATCCCCTGGAAGAATATGGGGAGCGCATATTCGGTTCACCTGACTCACAGGGAAGTTTCGCGATCAACGTGGTGGATCTCTCAATGGCATGGGATGAAGCGATGGTATCGCAGGGCAAGGAGTTTCGAGATACAACTGGTTACAGCCAGCTAGAACAATTGGGCACAACTCCAAAGCGTATCAGGATTATCAGAAACCTGAAGGGGATTGATGCGGAAACCGCCCTTGCAAGGTCCAGGCAGTCTATAGACTCCTGGGTAACTGGGAGACCTGAAATGAGGAAAATCCTGCTCATAGATGAAGCGCACGTAATGCTCAGAACGTCAACCGGACGGGAGATTATCGACAACCTGATGAGGCACTCCAGGCACTACAACACTTCGGTCATTGTAGCATCTCAAAATCTGGAAGATTTCATGAAAGGGTCAACGAACAGATCCATCCTTAGTAACTCAAGGCACGTGTTCGTATTCAGGAATTCCGAATCAGGCAAGAATTCAATCCATAATCTGCTTGGGGACGACTACGATATCCCGGATGTATCTATGCTTCCCGGCGGAAAAAATTCCCCATTTTCAGAGTGTATATATTCTGGGAATGGCGTAAGGAGGCTGAGGGTGATCGCGTCAAAGGAAGAGGCGAAAGCCATTGGGTAACTCCCAAATCAGCTTATGATATTCACGCGAAGAAACATAGGAAAGCTTCTGGATCGATAAGGGAAACTGTGAGGTTAACTCTCGGTTGTATGCGCGCCGTATTTTTCCGCGGTGAGCATTAATACAAGTATCCCGAAAACCACCAGTGGAGCAGCGAATGAGTATAGACCTACATCCGTCCAAGTATTGTATGCTATTGACCAGCCAAGATAGAAGCTCACCGGCACAATTATGAGAATGAGACCAAACAGATTATAAAGATTCTTCACCGATATCAACCGGAAAACTCTCGCTACTCCATCTTTCAACATATTGTATCACTATTTTGCCCAAGATCCTTTGAGGATTTGTTTTTACGTAATGGAGAACCCCGTATTAATTGGTTTTTATTCCAAGGAGTTCCTTTCTTAACTTTGAACCAAAAACTTTTCCTTCGAAAATGCACCCTGGTTCTCATCAATGCAAAATTGCAACTCTGGATAGGACAATTTTAAGTATTCTTACCGGATAGTTATGCCAATGAGCCTGAGACCGCTGACTAGGGAGGAGGAACGGGTCATAGTTCACAAAGGGACAGAAAGGCCATTTTCCGGAGAGTATGAGAAGACTTTCAGCAGAGGAGTATATACCTGCAAAAGATGCAGTGCAGAGTTATACAGATCTGACTCTAAGTTTGACAGCGGATGCGGCTGGCCAAGTTTTGATCAGGAAATCCCCGGTTCTGTAACAAAGTTGCCTGACCCGGATGGCTTCAGGACAGAAATCCAGTGCTCAAGATGCGGCGCACACCTCGGTCATGTTTTTGAGGGAGAAGGTTTCACTCCGAAAAATACAAGACACTGTGTGAATTCCATTTCAATGATTTTCATGGAGGAAAGTGAATGAGCGTTAAGGAGATAGTGCTTGGCGGAGGATGTTTCTGGTGCATGGAAGCCGTCTTCCAGATGATCAACGGGGTTGTATCCGTTGAACCTGGTTATTCTGGTGGGCACTTCGCCAACCCCAAATACCAGGATGTATGTTCTGATAAAACCGGACATGCGGAGGTTGTCAGGATCCGGTACGATGATTCTGTGCTGGACCTCGATGGAATGCTGGAGATTTTTTTCGCATCCCACGATCCCACCACCCTTAACAGGCAAGGAGATGACATTGGTTCACAGTATAGGTCAATAATCTTCTATATGGACAACGCGCAAAAAAATGCCATCGAATCCTACATTGGCAACCTGAGAAAAGCCCATAAATTCAGGGATCCTATAGTTACCGAAGTCCATAAATTCTCCATCTTCTACCCTGCCGAGGATTATCACCACAACTACTTCAAAAATAATCCTGATAAGGGGTACTGCAAGCTTGTCATCGGCCCAAAGCTGGAGAAGGTTAGGAAGAAGTTTTCCGCAGGCGATATAACCTTGAGGGTCTGAGCACCGCCCGGAAGTAACTTAAGATTTAGCTGATCCCATCCAAATTTTGGCTTCAGTATGTCTTGCGAAAGTATAAATCTGTAATCGCGGTTATATTTCGGCGATGTCTTGAATGAAGGAACTCACTAGGAAAGAGGTTCACCAGATAAGGAAATTGCTGGACAAGCGCGTGGATGTCCCTGAAATATGTGAAAAGTTCAGCATACCGCCTGAAGAGTGGAGAGACCTGGTCATAAAGTACGATCTGCTATGATCTCGTGAACTATCTAACTTTCATGCCGGGAGTGCTATTCGACGATTTCCCTCATCATTCATGGATGAATGCCAGTCTTGTCCGTGAACCCTTATAAACGCAAGATTACCTGATTGCCCTAAATGAGGAAACCGCTCTCGCCAATGAAAAAGAAGAGATCATGGCTTGCGGTTTTCCAATGTGTCAAACCCATAGATGGGATCAGGTTCTCTGGCTTATCCTGCTAAACTACGAAAGATTATTTTCCATGCCGT
>JAJYPW010000004.1 GCA_021795055.1 Thermoplasmata archaeon | reverse complement strand
GATTATGTTCTAAAGGACGACCGCGTGGGCGTCTACAGGACTGAAGGTTATCGGTACAGGGACCTCAAAAAAAGGTACCCGGAAGCAGAGGACAAAGTTTTTCCGGCAATGAACAACCTGAAACTTCATTCTGATCTTAATCTGCGCGAGTATCAGAGGACTTCGCTGAAGCGATGGAAGGACAATGGAAACAACGGTATCGTGGTGCTGCCGACTGCAGCGGGGAAAACCCATATCGGCCTGGCCGCCATTGAATTCCTGAAAACCTCCACCATAGTGATCGCACCAACCATTGATCTGATTGAGCAGTGGAGGAAGCGTATATCAGATACCTTCGGAGTTGAGGTGGGCCAGATAGGCGGGGGAGAAGATGTACTCCTTCCCATAACGGTGTGCACGTATGACTCTGCTTACCTGAGAGCCGAATCTCTTGGTAACCGGTTCAGGTTTTTGCTCGTCGACGAGGTCCATCACCTGTCTTCAGGCAAGTTTGTCGAAATCGCAAGGATGTACGCATCCCCATACAGGCTGGGACTCACGGCAACGCTTGAGCGGTCGGATGGCCTGCATGAGGTGCTCTCGCAATACATGGGCGAGAAGGTTTTTGAGCTTGGTTACGAAGAACTGTCTGATTATCTTTCAGCGTATCAGATTGTCCGCGTTCCCGTGAATCTTTCGCCTGAGGAGGAGAGGGAGTACGATCGCAACAGGTCAGTGTTCCTTAACTACATTCGAAAGCACAGGATGTCCATGCGCGGCGCCTGGAATTTCGAGCAGTTTATCCTTAGTTCGTGGAACCCTGAAGGGCGCGAGGCCCTGATGGCGTGGAGGAGGGCGAGGGATATCGCCTTCAGCACCAGGAATAAGCTGGAAGCAACAAGGAGGATACTCGAAAGGCATCCCGATGACAAGATCATCATCTTCAGCGAAGATACGGAAACGGCTTACATGCTTTCGAAGGCTTTCCTGATTCCTGCATTCACCTACATGACCCCCCCGAAGGAGAGAAGGGAATACCTGCGCTGGTTCAAGGAAAACAGGGTCAGCGCAATTGCCACTTCAAAGGTTCTGGATGAGGGCGTCGATGTTCCTGACGCTTCCGTAGCGGTCATACTCAGCGGGTCGGGAAGCACAAGGCAGTTCAGGCAGAGGCTTGGAAGAATCCTCAGGCCTTCGCCGGGTAAGCAGGCAGTTCTTTACGAGGTGGTTGCGAAGGGCACCTCAGAGTTCGGCACTTCGTTCAGGAGGAGAAAAGGTGTTCCAGTGGGATCTGGCGCAGATACGCAGAATTAAAGGGAGGATAATTCCCGCATTCCTCCCGGACGATATGGGCGGCTACGCATCGAGCGTTATCAGCGTTGTCAGTTCCTTTGCCGGCAAGACGAGAAGGGAGGTGGATCGCGCGATTAGGGAACTGGAACTTAAGGTGCAGTTCCATAAGACTCTCAGGGCGATGTACCAGGTTTTCCTCAGGAAATGCAGCTTCGTGCCTCCATCCACCCTTGACCCTCACGAGATAAGGGAGGCCGTTTTCCTGCGTACCGGTAGGGCGGTTACAGATCAGAAAAAAAGGATGCAGCTGCTGGAGGACATTGCAGGCATTAAAGGCACTGAGCCTGCAGAGATTGAGGGGGCAATACTGGGAGACCTTGAAGCAGAACAGGTTCTTGATTCCGTACCGTCACTTTATCCTGAGGATCTTGTCAGGGAATACAATTTCGAGCTTTTCGAAACCGTGCTCCTGAGGTGTACCTCTATGAGTTTCAGTTCGGAAACGGGCATGCGTGGAATATTGGCTGCGGTCAAGTCCCTGGGCCTGATGTACAGGCCGATAGCAGAGGGTACCCGCCTGGCAGGTGTCGAGATAGACGGGCCGGTTTCGATACTGGAGGGGACGCGAAGGTACGGTGCAAGGTTCTCCAGACTCCTCAAGACTCTGGTTTCAAATGCGGGCTGGACAATCGAGGCCACCATATCCGACGAGGAGAGAAGGGGTGGGAACGATTACACGTTATCCGTGGATTCTTCCGTAGGGCATTATTTCCCGGAAATCCGGAAGGAGACGGGTCTGCCGTTCCTGTTTCCTGCGTGGGCCACGGATCTGGACCCTAAGCCAGTCGTTATAGGAACGAGGGTGTATTTCCCTGATTTTTCCTTCGTTGGTGATCAGGGGGAAGTTCTGGTTGACATCAGTTCACCATACTATGCAGAGTTCAACAGGGAGAGGGATCTGGCCATCCGGAAGCTGGGGATAAACTGGCGTACGGTGTACGTTATATCCGATGACTCGAAGCCCGTCCGCGGGGAGCTGAATTTTTATGCTCCGGTGAACTGGGATAGCGTCAGGAAGATTCTGGCCGGAAAAAGCCAGGCGGCCAGCAGGGAGCCGGATAAGGCCCCTGAACAGCTTTCTCCTGAAGAAGACAGGAGACTCAGGTCCTTCATAGAGAAGGAGATCATGAACCCGGATAAGGTGGTGGATTTCATTGAAGGGGAGGGATACAACCCGTCCAGAATTTTGCCGGCCCTGGGTTACAGGATAAGATGGAACGGGCTTTCCGTTGAGATATCAAGAAAAAGGGGCTAATCATATTCCCTTGACGCCATGTCGCTTGAAATGCTGCTTTTCCCAGTCTCGTCGTCAATCACAATCGTGAACTGGTATTTGCCTTCCGCCGCATCCTCTATTGTTCTTTTCACCTTAAGGAATTCATCCTCGTTGTCGTAAGGCATCATCTCAATGTATTCCAGCAGCCTCCGGAGTATGCCTTCCACCGTAGTGACATATCCGGTGGATCGTTCCCCAGGCGAGATCTCCGCCCCTATCTCGGGAATATACACAAACGCATTGGGTGATCGGTAAACCAGGGTGTTCAGCACACCTTTTCCGCCAACCTTCAGGGAAAGGCGGACATGCCTGCCAGGCTCGCTTGGAAATACGCTTGTTTTCTTGTAGAGGCATCTGTGGCAGTTATAGGTCTGTATGAGGATGTGTCCTTCCAACGGGATGTCGGTTTCATAAAGTATGATGAAGAGGTTGGATCCGCAGGCGGGACATTCCACGTCAGTTGGCGATTCCACGGGTTCGCGGTAATTTTCCCTGTTTTCATCCATTGTAATCTATCCATGATTTAAGTGGTTCCAGGATGACCTTTCTTGCCTTCTGCAGATCATGAACCGCCTTGCTGCGGGTGAGGAACATTGCAATCTTGAGGTCCCGGATTGTATGCGAGAGGTTTTTTATTACCGCGTCCCCCGACTCGTCGGCACTGTTCAGCAATGTGCGGGCAAAACCTCCGGCAACCGCGCCCATGGATATTGCCCTTGCAAGGTCCAGTCCGTTTCGCAGGCCACCGCTCCCTATCACCGGTAGGCCAACCTGACTGTACACTATTGAAGCGGGGGAAGGGATCCCCCAGTTCCAGAACGTGTTGCCTGAACTCATTTTCTCTTCATCGTTTACCTTCATTGCCCTGTAGTACTCAATAGCTGCAAATGAGGTGCCGCCAAGGCCGCCAACATCGATCCCCTTCACTCCCGCATCCTTCAACTCCAGGGCAGCTTCCCTGGATATGCCGTTCCCAGTTTCCTTCACAATCACCGGGAAGCTGGCGGAGACCTCGGAAATCCTCTTTAATATTCCCTTTGCCCTCCTGTCCCCCTCCGGCTGCACCATTTCCTGGAGAAAGTTTAGATGGATGTAAAGGGCGCTGGCATCTATCATGGTGATGGCTTTCTCTATCTCCAAAGATCCGAATGCCCCTTTTGACTGCTGGATAAGTTGAGGTGCTCCGATATTGGCAATTTTCAGCGGGATATTGAATTCAGATATCACCGAAAATGTGTCGGCGAGCTCTGGCTTTTCAAGTGCGGCTCTCATGCTCCCGACCCCCATTGCTATATGCAGCTTTTCGGCAGCTACGGCAAGGTTTCTGTTGATTTTCTTGGCAAGCTGGGTGCCACCGGTCATTGATGATATTATGATTGGGAAGGAGAGTTTTCTCCCCAGCAACGAGGTGTTGCAGTCGATCTGATCAAAATCAAGTTCCGGAAGGGGCTGGTGTACAAATTTGATGTCGTCCCAATAGTTATGCTCGGATTCCACCTTTTCGTTTTCTGCGATCCTAATGTGCTCCTCCTTCCTCTGTTCAATCATTCGATCACCGTGCCTATGAATTCCTGCTTACCTATATAGCGAATCCTCTCAGGAAACTTTCCGTTAATGAGGTAAACCTCACCTGAATGCTTTTTCATTGCAAGAAGCGTGGATAGCTTCAACTTCATCCCGCCTGTGGCATCCCCACCGGTAGCCCTTATTCCATGGTTATCGTGTATTCTTGGTATCAGCCTCGCATCCGGGTTCCGCTTCGGGTCGTCGGTGAATATTCCGTCAACATCGCTGAAGAATATGGATCGTGATGGATGCAGAAGCCTTGCAAGGTCGAGCATTATGCTGTCGCCCGAGTAAATCGATATCCGATTCTCGTCCACGTAGGTGTCTCCAAACAGAAGAGGGGTGTAACCCTTCTTCATGTAGTAAAGCGGAGTCGTGTAATCCGGTTTCCCGGAAACGAACAGGGAAGAGGTCGAGAATATATAGGGTGCCAGTCCATGGTTCAATAGCGACTTTGCCACCTTTAAGGACAGATCAAGCATATCGTAATGTATCAGCGAAGATCCATTCCTTTTCGAATCGTCGATTACTCCAGGGATGGAATATTCCCTGGACTTTGTGTGGCCAAATGATCCCCCGCCGTGAACTATGATCATGTAACCCTTGATTGCTGCGATCTGGGCGGCGATATCGTCGGTATGACGCCTTGAGAAGTTCCTGTAGCTGTTCTTGCGCGTGATCACACTGCCGCCCATTTTGACCAGCGTGATGGTATCTTGCATTAAGCCCGGAAACCTCCGCTATATGAAAAGGTGGCGAAACTTATGGCCAATCCCACGAGCGACAGGATTAACAATATTATGATCAGGAATACGAAGGCAATGACAGCCATCACAAATGCGCTCACCCATCCGAGATCATACATGGCCCTCAGCACCGCCAGGATTCCAATGAACCCGATGATAAGTCCAAGCAGCGGGAACAAGAGGCCAAAGATTGCCGAAAGAAACAGGAAAGCAATGATGGCTACTATGGTGGCGATAACGGCCCTTCCAAAGGTGGCCTTTCTCTTCGATACCATTGTCACTGATGCGGCATAAATGGGCAGTGAAATGATGATCACCAGTATTATGAAATCCAGGATCAGGAAAGCGACAGCTCCCAGTGTAAGTGCTGCACTCACAATGGATAAGTATGGATATATAGATAATACCTGCGCAACGGGAAACGCCGATCTTGCGCTCGCATATTGTCCCTTGTTTGCTCCTGACACAGGAATTTCGGCTACCCGGTTAAGGTGAGTCACTGGCGGGGTCCGGATAATTGTCAAGCGCACGAGCGTCTTACCCCGAGGGAATTTTGTTGTCTGGTTGGCTAACATGCGTGCAGAATTTTCTCAATAATGAAAAGAAACCCTAAAAGTTTTTACAATATGTTAACATAAGCCTCTTAAGGCACAGATAAATACAGAGAACGTGAAGAACCTATGCGCAACCTGAGTTTCGATCGCGAGGCACCTGGATTGATACGGCCAGTTTGGAAAGCCCAGCTTCTCTCGCAAGGTTCTGGGAATATGACCCGATATGTTTGTCCCCTGGAAGATGATGCTTATGTTCGGGGGTGTGATCTTAATGCCTACTGACCCAGTGTGCGGTATGTTTGTTCCCGATGCCAGCAATCTGGTGAGCGAGATTGACGGACAGAAATTTTACTTCTGTTCGACTACCTGCCAGGCTACATATTCTGCCCCGGAAGCGCAGGTCAGGAAGCTGAAGAACAGGCTAATTGTAGGCTGGATTCTGGCAATACCGGTGCTTTTACTCACGTATGCATTCTCGTTTGCTTACAAGGATTACCTGCTGCTGATTCTTGCAATGCCCGTCCAGTTCTATTCCGGGCTTGGCTTCTATGATGGCGCATACCATGCATTAAGATCCAGAACGGGGAACATGGATCTGCTGGTTGCCCTTGGAACGAGCTCGGCCTTTTTCTTCTCTCTTTTCGTGACAGTGTATCCGGATGCCATTCCGTCCTCCTCGGTTTATTTCGATACGTCAGTCTTCATTGTCACCCTGATTCTGACGGGGAACTACATAGAGAATATAATGAAAACCCGTGCAAACAGGGCTGCAGGAAAGTTAATCGACCTTATACCGGGCAAAACCCACCTGCTGGACTTGAACGGTTCGATCACAGACGTGGACACCGATAAGATCAGGCCTGGGGATATGGTGCTGGTGAAGCCTGGTGAAGTCTTCCCCGTGGACGGCGCTGTGACCGAGGGGACCAGCGATGTTGACGAGTCCATGCTTACCGGGGAGCAGAGCCCGGTGCTTAAGGAAGAGGGGAAGAACGTGTCCTCCGGAACCTCAAACCTGAATGGAACCCTTAAGATCAGGGCGACAAGAACCGGACACGACAGCACGGTAAGCCAGATTTTCGAGTCCATTCAGAGAGCGGCATCGGGAAGGGTCAAGATCCAGAGAATTGCTGACGTCTTTTCCTCCGTTTTTGTGCCCATTGTTCTTGCATCTGCTGCTGCAGCTGGGCTGTTCTGGTATTTCTATCTGTCCAGCGCGCTTGGATCCGGTGGTGCATTCGTGATTGCGCTTCTTGCCTTCGTCTCTGTCGTCGTTATAGCCTGCCCGTGCGCAATAGGCCTCGCGACTCCCCTTTCACTCCTCATATCGTCTACCGTGTCCTCGGAAAAGGGGATTGTTGTAAAGAATCCCAGTGCTCTTGACAGGCTCTCCAAGGCTAACAGGGTGATCTTCGACAAGACCGGTACTATCACCGATCCTGATCCCTGGGTAATGTCGTTTAACTTGTTCGACGGGTATACTGAGAGCTACGTGCTGGAGAGGGCTGCTGCCGTGGAGTCCGCCTCAAATCATCCGGTAGCGAGGGCTATAGTAAGATACGCGCTGGGAAAGTCGGCAAAGACTGCAACACCTTCTGGCGTTTCCGAGATTCCCGGGCGAGGGATCACCGGAACTGTCGGAACAGACAGGATCGAGGTTTCAAGATCATCGGTCAGGGGAGGGTCTGCCGTAGAGATATCGATAAATGGGAAACCGGCCGGCACGATGCTCCTGGCATACAACCTGAGGAAGGGCGCTGTCCGAACTATCAGGACACTGCACGATATCGGATTGAAAGTTTCAATGGTCACCGGCGATTCCGCAGAAGAGGCAGCCAGGATCGCTGGACTGGTGGGAATTGATGAAGTTCATGCAGAGGTGCGTCCGGACCAAAAGGCAGAAATTGTCAGGACATACCAGGAAAAAGGCGATTACGTCATTTTCGTTGGCGACGGCATAAATGATACAGTCGCCCTTGAGACATCGGATGTTGGAATCGCTATGGGTTCGGGCAGTGACATTGCCAAGGAGAGCGGCGATGTCATCCTGCTCAATAGCGATATCATTAACGTTGTCTATGCAAAGATAATAGGAAACAGGACAATTTCTAAGGTGAAACAGAACATAGGATGGGCCGCAGGTTACAATTCGGCCCTGATTCCCATAGCCGGGGGGATCCTCGTACCCCTGTTCGGGCTTGGAATTTATTCGTTCCTGCCCATACTGGCAGCCCTAGCAATGGGTTTCAGTTCCGTAACCGTGGTCGTAAATTCACTCTTTCTTAGGCCAAGGATAGCCAGATCCATAGCTGAAGTGGGAAAAACTGTTGCATCCGAAAAGATAGCCTGACCAGCACTGTCGATTCCTCAAGCTTCTTCTACACGGTCCAGGAACTCTCGTCTCCTCTTCAGGTCCCGTTCACAGTTCGGGCAGCAGACATAGAATTTTCTTTTCTGTATTTCCAGCGTGATTGGTTCTCCCTCGATCTCCTTTCCGCAATAGTCGCACAGCAGGTGATTCATCCTCGCATGCCCTTCGTTCAGGGTTTTTCTGGACGCTATCTTTACATCCATGATCTTTGCGTCCTTAAGCCTGACAAGGTTCTCATAATACATCACTATGAGATAGGTTCCGTCTATCAGGGTAAAATACTCAAGTATAAGGTCGCCAGGCACCCTGCTGAGATCTCCAGTATGCACTAGAACCAAATTCCTTTCATCCTCGGATAGCGCAATGGTAAAGCGCCTTATCGTTCCGCTCGCAGTGAGAGAGGACAGGATCTTTTTTGCTGTTATCCTGCTGATTCCCAGCTCTTTTGAAAGGTCAAGGAGGCTCATCCTCGAGTTGTTCTTGAGGAGCGCTATCATCCTTTCCTCCAGATCTGACATGTTTCTAGCCATAGTGGATAATTGTGAAAAACATCTTATACATTCTGTCCAGGATCTTGCCCCTATAGATCAATACAATGGCGGCGGAATGTACGCACTGAAACTCTAAATTTAATCTGCACAGGCAAATTGGAGTTGCGCGCTGTCCTGGCGGCACATTACCTGCTGTGCTTCAGTGGATTTTTGTCGAACTCTGCCTTGCACTTGCTTGAACAGAAATAGAACTTCTTGCCCTGGAACTCGGACTGGTACTTGGTATCCTCCTTCACCTTCATCCCGCAGATAACGTCAATTGCCATATTATCACTACAGGCTCCATTCGCAGATGCCTTGACATGGTAGGAATGATTATGAAATAAAGGCTTCCTTTATCTTTTGATCATGCATACCCGCATTATAAGATGGATTGATCTTCCCGCAGATGGAATTGCATAGAGCGGGCCACTGGCTGCCAGGCTTGTTCCTTCAAGTCAGATTCATGTTCCGAATGTAGCGGTTCAAGATTTGTTTCCAGTGGAGTGCTCAAGCTTGCCTCCTGCCTCAAGCCTCCATTTGCAATAAGCATACAGTGCATCGTAAAGCGGGAACTGCAACTTCATGTTCTCATGATCGTCGGTGGAGATCATCCTGAATCCGAGTGCGGCCGCCTCCAACCCCGCACCTTCAGTGCTGGCGTCCGGAGGCTCAGCGTCAGCAGACCTCACAATTTTCGCAAGCTCCAGCAACGCCGGGTCTTTCAGGCCGTATTTCCTGATAACCGCATCGAAACTGACGTATTCGTAGCCGTTTTCCTCGAAGTGCATGAGTTCTGATCCCGGTGTGTCAAAAGGGATCGCGTTGTTTTCCCTTGCAAAGTCCAGTACCTGATCCTTTGGTACAAAGAAGAATTCAGCTTTCCTGTCAACAAATTTGCTTATAATCCATGGACAGGCGATCCTGTCCACCTTCGCCTTTTCCCTCGTGACCCACTTCATGCTGATCTGAAGCACCCATCTCTAAATATATTTCCGGAGGATCAGACTTCAATCAGATCAGAAGGAGGTTTGTGCGTTATTCTTTCGTATCCATCCCTCTTTACGAGAACGTCGTCCTCGATCCTTACTCCACCGAATCCGGCAACGTAAATACCTGGCTCGTCGGTTATTACCATATTCTCCTTCAGTTCCCTGTCTGCCTTTCCAAGTGCACTGTGGTCGTGCACTTCCATACCGATACCATGGCCAAGGCCATGCATCATTTTCCCCCTGTATTTGGTAGAGTCGATAATGTCAAGCGCCTTCTGGTTAACGATCTTCCCGTTCACTCCAGCCTTTATCAACTCCATGCTCTTTGCCTGGGCCTCATGCACTATCCTGTAGATTTCCTTCTGTTCTTCCGTTGCTCTTCCGTAAACAACTGTTCTGGTAGTATCCGCGCAGTACCTCCTGTACTGAGCCCCGTAATCAGTCAGGACAAAATCGCCCTTCTTCAGCTTCCTTCTGCCCGCAGAATAGTGCGGGATGGCTGAATTCTCGCCGAAGCCCACGATGGTGCCGAAAGCGGGCCCTGATGCCCCTTCGGTCATCATCCTGTAAACTAGCATCGCGGCGACCTCTGTTTCCTGCATCCCTTCTTTCAGCGAGTCAAGAACCGACTGGTACACCTCTCCGCTTATGCGGGCGGCTTCCCTCAGCCTCTTTATTTCGTCCGTGGATTTCTTCATCCTGGCTTCTGAAATGCTGGAAGAGACGTCTCTGAATCTTAGCTTTGGATTTTCACTCTTTACGCTTTCAAACATTTCCACCGTAAGAGAGGAGAGGTTGACCCCAACCTCACTTTCTGTGGAGAGTTCCTTTGCAACCTTTTCCTTCATCTCGGACATGGAATTTGCAACAACTATCTCGTGCCCGGATTGCCTTGCAAGTTCTTCCTCAAGCGGGTAAACAAACAGTTTCAGCGAATCCCTGGTAAAAACCAGTGAAGATCCCTCGAAAAGGCCTGCCTCGACGCCCGAAAGATAGAAAAAAGTCTTGTCGATTGCGTTTTCTCCGCCATTCCTGATGAGGATCTTGTTTGTGTTTTCCAGTCCGTTAAAAATATCTCCGGCAACCATGTGTAAGGAATCCACACCAATATATATCACATTTGCAAACACTGCAGGCTTGCTCACAGGATGTCTGCTTTTCGCAGTTTATACAGGGCGAATGCAGATACCCATTATTGCATGGCCTGATCTGGCAATGATATAGCTGCTTGCGAAGGGGAGCTTCGCCCAGGCGCATGAGAAAAAGGAGTGGAAACTCTCAGGAGAGTTCATGAAGAACGGCTTCGCCATCGGTACTGAACATGCAGACGAAATCTATTATGCGCTTTATAATTACAATTTCGGATGTGATGCCATATGTCAGCGGCAGGTGACGATAAGCGATCGGGAGGATCACGGGAAGACCTCCTGAGCGAGGTGACGTATTTTGGGTATGCCGGCGAAACCAACACTTCAAAAGTACTTGAGCTCGCAAGAAAACGCCTTCACGAAAGGAGTATAGGGAAAGCGGTGATAGCTTCAGAAACTGGAAGGAGCATACTGAAGGCGATCTCCATCTTCCAGGGATCTGGTTGCAGGATTGTTGCCGTAACACACTCCCCCGATTTCTCCTGCGGGCCTAAGGGCGATATTCCTATTGGGATTAACAGGAACGAGTATGAGAGGACAATGAAGCAAATCGAGGGCGCAGGGATAGAGGTTGTTCAGGGAGCACGTAATCCCGTGTCTCCACCCAGGATTGAGTGGACCTGGAACGGCATGGCGGAGGCGGTGGACTATACTCTGGAGTTGCTTGGATCGGGCACAAAAGTTGCGGTGGAGGCGACAGTCATTGCAACAGAAGCTGGCAAGGTGAATCCCGGAGAAGAGATAGTCGCAATCGGGGGCACGTTCAAGGGCCTGGATACAGCGCTTGTGGTAAGGGCTGCCCACAGCAAGGAGTTTTTCGACGAGTTCGAAATTAGGGAGATAATCGCAAAGCCGCGATATAATGTACGTTCACAGGTACCCTATTCCGATTCCAGCTGGAGGGGCAACATTGATCAGTATTATGCAGATTAAGCCCATAAGAGCATGTTGAACGACCCGGATGCGCTGGAATCGCGGACGAATTTCTCACTTGTCATCTCAGAAATCAGTATTTCGACCCTGGCCACTTCAATTTTCACGGTACTGATTCTCTGGGTGGCGATCTCGTACACCTCTTCTCCCCTTGTTACTGGCGCCACTGCCGGGTTGATGACCGCACCGATGCTTGCCAGTGCAGTCATTGGCGCCTACGTCGACAGATCAGGCAGGAAACGGACACCTGCAGTTGCTGGAACCCTGATGAAAGCGATGTCGCCACTTCTTCTTCTCCCGGTATATCTCTATGGCTCTTCATACCTGTCAGTGCTATCGCTCTTCGCCTCCGCGCTGCTTTTTGGTTTCTCAATTGATCTCCTTGTCCCTGTAAGGGCAATCTGGGGACAGCGGTTTCTCCCGGAAAGGAAATACGTGAAGGGGTGGTCTTCTGCGGGAGTTGCAACCAGGGCGTCCAGGCTGGCAGGCTACCTTGCATCCGGAATTCTGGTTGCAGCAAGCATTGCGAATACTATCCTGATTGTGTTCTTGCTTTATGTGGTATCGATCGTGCCAATCCTGCTGATGCCTCGCATCTCTGGAAGATCCGGGCTTCCGGGTATAGGAGGGATTATGGCAGATGGCCTGCATTTAATCAGGCACACCAGGGTTGTGCTCAGCGTCGTTGCCATTTCGGCCTTCTCTGCCTTGTTCCTCGGAATGACCGAAACGGTTTCGACAGTGATGGTCGGCAGTGTGTTTTTCCTCGGACCCGAATTCCTCAGCTTCATCTTCTTCGCAATTTCTTCTGGGGGGATGATCGGTTCCATCTACATGGCTGCAAGGAAGGAGGTGAATGATGTGAGGGAAAAACTTGCTTTCTATTTCCTTGCTGAAGGATTTGTCCTGCTAGTGGCCTGGGCGCTGCCCGACTTTTCCACCATGCTTATTGTGTTTTTCGTACTGGGCTTCTTCTCTGGGCTCGCATCTCCACTGGGAACTGCATTGCTTTTCAAGTATACAGAAAAGGAGAGGATGGGTACAGTCCAGGGGATCATGGATACTTTTGGGACGTCCTTTAACTCTATTGCCGGCGTGCTTGCGGGGGCCATAATGTCGGTGTCGTTTCCCGGAACCGCCTTTTTAATTATGGCAGCAGGACTTATAGTCCTCTCTGTGGCAATAATGCAGTCGAGATCGCTTGCATCCGCAAGGGTGTGATTTCGCCAGCATCACTGCATGAATGCCTGTATCACTGGATACCGTGTTTTCCTTTCCCGGAAACCTGCAGTTCGGTCCACCAGCATAACCTTCATTCCTGCGCTTGCTGCTGCATCAAGTTCCTCTATGACATCCGAGAAAAACAGTATTTTAGCCGGTTCAGTCTTCAATTGCCTGGCGATGTTTACATAGCTGCCGGGATCACGTTTCGGTCCAACTGTGGTGTCGAAAAAATCAACTATGAGTTTGGTGAGGTCCCCGTATGCAGTGTGGGAGAACAGCAGTTTCTGGCCAAGCGCACTGCCTGATGAATAGATACACACTTCCTTTCCAGCCGATTTCCAATTTTCCAGAGCCCCGGGAACATCAGGATAGACTTCGCTCTTGAGCCCGTTGTCCGCGTAACCCTCCTCCCATATGAGCCCCTGCAGGGCCTTGAGCGCAGAAAGCTTGCTGTCATTTTCCATCAGCATCCTGGCGTATTGTGCTATCGAAGCCTTTCCCATATCGTGCTGATTCTGCAGGCCCGCATTTACAGCCTTTCTCATTTCCGATTCCAGTGAAAACAGGCATTTCTGAACTTCCTCCTCACTTCCTCTGCGATCGATGAAATCCTGAACCCTGTCTTCTGCATATTTGAAAAGCGTGTCGTGTACAAATTCCATTGGCACTGTTGTACCTTCTATGTCAAGGAGTATCACACTGGCCGATCCTTCAATTAGCCTGGACGTTCCCGTATCTATGATCGTAGGGGAAAGTAAGCCGGGCCCATACATAAAGGCTGGTGCTTCTGGTCTTCACTGCTTCCTGTATAGTATGGGGTCCATCCGGTCCTGTTCTGAAAAAGCCTTATTGCCCTGATCTCACGATCCTCACAGAGGTCGAACCAGTGGTAGGTCCTGCTGGGGATCCGTATCAGATCTCCCCTGCTTACCTCGATCGAGGTGATCCTGCCGCTTCCAGTGTTGACGTGAAACACGCCATGTCCGGAAATGGTAAATCTGACTTCGTCTTCGTCGTGCCAGTGCTCCTTGTTGAACTTGGACAGCATTTCATCGATTCCAGGAGTTTTTTCATTTAGGTTGATGACGTCTGCGGTAAGGTACCTGCCCTTCTCCTTCAGCCTTTCGATTTCCGATCGGTATGCTTCCAATATCTGATATTCTCCTGCGTCTTCAGGCAGGGCATGGGAGGTGTCCCAGCGTTCATAGTCAATGCCAATCGAGGCAAGATATGTCTTTGCCTTTGCATCATCCCTTATCGGATTCGCCTTTCCCTCAACTCTCACTACTACCATTTTTATCACCTTTGTTCGGTTGCTCTGATTGTGTCTGTCTCAGGCTGCACCTAATGTAAGACGACCGTAGACCTCAAGCAGAAATTCCAGGGCTTCAACGTGCCTTCTGGCATCTTCGATAGAGTCGCCCCAGGTGTAAAGGCCGTGGCCCCTCAGCAGGAATCCATGGATATCAGGGGATCGAGAGAATATGACTTCAAGTTCATTGCATATGTGTTTCATATCCTGGGAATTCTCCAGAATGGGTATCCACTCTGAATTTTGGTGAGACTCAACTCCACGGAGTCCCTTTAACATCTCATACCCGCTGATTTCAATCCCGCCATTTCCTGAGAACTTTTCGGAAAGAAGAGTGCCCCAGATGGAATGTGTGTGCATAACGGATTTTGCGCCAAGTTTCTTTACGATAATAAGGTGAATTAGGGTTTCGCTGGAAGGCCTCAATTGCCCATTGAGGACTGCCCCGTTTTCGTCTATTCCGATGACATGCGATGCCGTAAGGTTGCCTTTGTCAACTCCCGATGCCGTGATAGCCAATCTGAAAGGGTTCTCTTCAGCAACCGCACTCAGGTTTCCGCTCGTTGCATAAAGCCAGCCCCTCCTGTAAAAAGCGCCGCTTGTGTCGATTATCCTTTCGGTCAACTCTTGAAATTTGCCTTGATTGTTGTCTTCCTGTTCTGCCATCGTGAGCTTGATTCTTGCCATATATCCAATTTCCACCCGCTAATTTCGGCTTGGGTTACAAATCCATTTCTGGAAATCCCCGCACTTTTTTCGCCTATTAACAAATATTATTTCAAGTTTATATTCTATAATATGCCTGGGAGTAATAATTCCTATTGATTTGTTCTGAAAAACAAGTTTCAGCGGAATTTCGTTGTTCATTTAATTATGGCCTAGCTTTCGTGCGTACATTCGGTGTTCCAAGGGATGGTGTGCGATCATGCATTATTTTCTTGTGCCTAGAAATTCATGAGAGGTTCCCTTTTCTGTCCTGAATTGCGGATTAACTGACATATTTAATACATATTAGATAAGAGGAATGAAGCAGTCTTGCCGCTGTGCTTGTGAAAATTAATATAATGTTTAAACATAAACATATGTTATGTTCAAAACTATCACCATCAAGAAGTCTGTATACGATGAATTAAAGGGATTCAAGAAAGAGAACGAGAGCTTCAGTGAACTTCTGGACAGACTGATCAAATCACAGAACAAGAATAATATACTCATGTCCTTAAGAGGAAGCATAGAATTTGAAGATAAGAAGAAACTTCTCAAGGATGTAGAAAAGAAAAGGTGGGAGAAGAGAAATTGATTCTGTTGGACACGGACGTTATCATTGAAGTGCTGGATAAGAACTCAGACAAGGGGAAGACACTAATGCTTAGAATCATCGAAAGTGGGGAAGAATATTGTACAAGCTCGGTGAACATGCACGAGGTGCTTTATGGCATAGAAAAGTACTCCAAAGATTCTCGTTTGGTCCTGCAGATACCAACACTGGGATACGGTAAGAGCGACAGTGAACTCTCCGCTGTTTTGGAACTAAGTGCGGAAAGAAAAGGAAGATCAGTTCCAAGAATGGACGCGATAGTGGCGTCGATAGCAATAAACAATGGTTGCTCACTCTATACGTTAGATGAACACTTTGAAGTTTTTACAGACGATGGTCTAAAACTGTTCAGATAGGTCAAAATGGACCGGTCGGGATTTGAACCCAGAACCTCCTGTTTGCTGAGCAGGCAACGAAGAAGCGGATATAAAACGTCTTCTTCTTAAGTGCCCGTCTTCAAGAATGTGGATTTTGCCTTTACTTATCCGTAAATGAACCTCGTGAAGCCGCCAAAACTCATTTTCCGAGAATCAAGATCTGACGCTGCTTTCAGCTATTTGAGGCAGGTACATCAATACGATTCAAGAGTTATTCTTTCAATTCCTGAGAAATGATTGATATTTCGTGTAAGGAGTGGTTCATTCTTGACCCTACATATGCCTGCAATCATTGCATCCTCTGGGTCGATAGTAAGTCCGCGACGTTTTTTTTCAGCATATATATCTCCCGCCTCTTTCGCTGATTCAAAATCCAGCGGAAAGATTAAGAGGTTCTCAAGAACTCTTTCTATCTTCTTTCCCTCCTTTACCCGACTTGAACTCAAGTTAAGTCCAACGTGAAGTTCAAAAATAGATACAGTG
>JAJYPW010000107.1 GCA_021795055.1 Thermoplasmata archaeon | reverse complement strand
GAAGGTTACAGGCGAAGCGCTTTTCGGGGAATGGAAAAGATCGGTGGACTTAATCATCATGCATCCTCCTTACCACGACATTATCAGGTTCTCCGACAACCCGGACGACCTTTCCAACTCGAAATCGGTAGATCATTTTCTCCAGAGATTGAAGGAGGTTCTTGAAAACCTCACGGGGTATCTTCCTGCCGGAAGGTTTCTTGCGCTGGTCATAGGGGATAAATACAGTGGCGGTGAGTGGATTCCGCTTGGTTTCCTGAGCATGCGCGTGTTTCAGGAAAACGGATATTTGCTTAAGAGCATAGTGGTCAAGAATTTTGAGGGAACGAGGGGAAAGAGGTTGCAGGAAAACCTGTGGAGGTTCCGTGCACTTAAAGGAGGGTATTATACTTTCAGGCACGAGTATATTCTCGTATTCAGGAAGAGATAGGTTCCAGGCAAAGTTCCGATAGATTGCGGACAGCGTCCTTCATGTGCTGCCACTTGAGCATTGATATCGCCTTTTCCGGCTTTGCCCATTTGAATTTATCGTGTTCCATTTCAGGATTGCCTGAGATGTCAACCACGGTTTCCGGCTTTACCTTCACCCCGTACATGTGTTCCCGGTAACCGGTTCCTGCTTTCTCGTAATGGAATAAACCAAGATCGACCAGATCGAGGATCATTTCCGGTTTTATACCGCATTCTTCCTGCATTTCCCTGACTATCGCCTCCACGTCTGACTCACCGTTTTCCACGTTTGCAGTCAGATTTTCCCAGTAGGATCTGGGATTGGTGTAGTGCAGGAGCAGGAATTCCATTCCAACCGATGGCCTGTAAATTACTGCCTGGATCTTGTCTTTTTCAATCATACTCTGCGCCTGATCACGTCAGATAGGGCAGGCATTAGATCGGGGAATTTAAAACTGAAGCCAATGTTCAACAGCTTCGAGGCAGAAACCTTTCCGCCCCTGAAAATTAGATCTGCACCCCTGCCGAATTTCAGCCTGATCAGAAATGACGGAATCGGTATCGAGGATGGCCTTTTCATCACCTTTCCCAAAATATCGGTGAATTCCCTTATGCGTGCAGGATTCGGGGAAGCGGCGTTTATCGATCCGGTGTACGAGCTGTTGGAAAGAGCCTCGAGGACCAGCTTCACCTCATCATCTATATGAATCCATGAAAACCACTGGGTGCCTGGCTTGACATACCCTCCCATGTATCTTCTGAAAATCGGGTAAATCTGCTTGAGTGCACCTCCTTCTGTTGACAGTACCACACTGGTTCTTACGTTCACTACCCTGGTGCCGAAACTGGAAGCCTTGCTTGCCTCCCTTTCCCATCTTGCGACCAGATTGCCCCAGTAATCCTTCCCGGGCTGCATTTCTTCTTTCAGATCTGTTTCAGGTGGATTATCGTAACCATAGTAGCCGGAAGCGCTTCCGTTTACAAACACTGATGGTGGCCTGGACTGGCGTGACATGGCATCGACTATATTCTTTACCAGATCTATCCTGCTTTCTTCCGCCTCCGAAAGATTCCTTCCGAATATGGGCGACCCGCTGAAGTTGACAACCATCCTGGCTTCGGCAAGATCGTCCGCCAGGTTTTCCTGGACACCAAGTTTCCTGAACGAAGCACCAGGCACTGCCATTCTCGCCTTCTCAATATTCCTTGCGAATACGAGTACGCTTTCACCGTTCGAACAGAGTGCCCTGCCTACGGCAGATCCTATAAGGCCCGTTCCGCCAAAAATGGCAATCTGTCCCTTTTCAGTCATGAAGGAGTCATTCATGGTACGCTTAAAAATATTGCAATTGTTTTATTAATTGTGGGAGGAAATGATGAGGCATTGTGCAACAACATATCCGTTGCCCTCACATTTCCTTCTCGAAGTCAAGTATTGCCGAAAAAATTACTGCATGCAGGTGGTTTGTCTCGGCCTTAATTTCCAGTTTCCACACATCCCTTATCGCAGCAATCTTGTGCCTGACAGTGGCTATTTCACTGCCGTCAGGCCCGACCATCCTGTATTTTCTCCTTATTACATTGCCCGCCGTTCTGATCAGCGTCTGACCGCTGGCTGGGTCATGCCATTCGGCCCTCATTCCGCCGATCAGGCTTCTCTTCATCCCGATCCCGCCAATTCTCTCGTTGCCCTCGGGTTCAACAATGTCGAAGTAAGTCTTGAAGGAACCAGAACCCTTCCTGATTTCAAGAGCGGGCTGATCGGTGGAATCAGTGACCTTGTACGTGTATTTCATCATTCTGCCAGCCCACTTTCCAGCGAAGGAGGACAGAATCCTTCCAGCAGCATTCGATCCCCAATCAAGCCTGACAAAGCAAAGCGGCGTCTGATTGGTATCCATTACGGTATAATTTTTCCCCAACTGGATTATCTTCTGTTTCATGAGAAGATCGTTATTTCCTGCAAGCGCACTTTTGACGTTGTCCAGTGCCTGTTTAGTCACAATTCCAATATGTTCGTGGTTATATTATATACTTCGCCTGTAAATGGCTTTCACTTAAAAGGCACTTTTTGATTGAATTTAGGTGCAAGTCTATTTCGATGTAAAACATTATGCGTTCGATAAGTGATCATACATAATTCTGTTACGGTATTCAACTCAAATGAAAATTGATCTTTGAATTTACAGGAGAAAACTATATACCTCTAAAGTATAGTCTCTATAAGTGACTAGTGATAACATAGTTGAAATCCAAATTCGAAGAGTGAAACAACTTTCTGAAGCGGCTAAGAGGGAAGTTGAAGAAAAGCTTAAGAGTGTTCCAGAAGGCTTTGAATTTAGAGGATATGCTAAAGTTTCATACGCAGAATCCTCACCTCTCAGGGTTGTTAGTGTTGATCCATTAGATGGAACTATTTTCGATTATTTCAAGGACATTACCAAACAAATAAGTAAAAATTGATTGGGCTGATTAATTTTGACAGATGGCTACTCTGTGATACTTGTGATGGCAAAGGATGTTTTAATGCGGTTTCCAGAACAGAAGGACAAGTATATTTCCTTTATGACCTATTGGTTGTCAGAAAATGAGACAAAAGCGGTTGTTTCGCTGTCCGCTTGGAAATATTTTGAGAAAGAGTGGGGGGAGAATTTAAAAAGTGTCTCTAGAGAAATTAAAGATCCGTTCTTTGCGACTATGCGTGGATCAATTACTCCATACAGAACAAAGTATGCGACTGAAGCAGGTATGAAGGTAGAAAATGAGATCGAATCAAATTCGGTTGACGAAAAAACCATAGTAAATTGGCATTATGCGACGGTTAGATACCTTATCTCTGACAACCCTGAAGAGTTTCGTTTATCGCCTTCTCAAATCAAGATTCCAATTGCATCTATTCTCACGCCTAAAGAATTGTATAGCAAATATGAAGTCGAAAACGAGGAATTCATCAAGTCATTTATCCAAGAATCTGGAGACACTTTCCAAAATCCCGTTGGACCGTAGGTAACGCGTGATAAAACCAGGATTTCCTGCTCGATATATCTACAGAATTGGAAAGATTCACCAAAAAAGCCTTCAATCTTTCCCCCTCTTTTTTCTGTCTTTTCAGGGTAGCTGCCGCTATACATGACGTAATAAATATTACAGGCTTCACACTCTAAAGGCACTTTTTGGGCGAATTTAGATGCAAAATATATTTTTGGTGCAAAGCCCCTGTGAATTTATTTGGCAAAATGTTGGTGCCGAATCGAAAATCTTCCTTGAAGATATTTCCCGGGATTTCCTGTCTCCAGGGGAACCGCA
>JAJYPW010000106.1 GCA_021795055.1 Thermoplasmata archaeon | reverse complement strand
ATGTTCACCCGTTCGTCCTACGCGAGGAGGGGAATACTCGGGAGCTTCGGCTTTGTGGACGCAGGGTTCAGGGGTCAGCTGACACTTACCTTTTACAATTCGTCATCCGATCCGCTGAAACTGAAAGCAGGGGACAGGATCGCGCAGATCGTGTTTCACCGCATTGATCAGCCTGTCGAAAGAAATTACGAGCAAAGATCCGGCAACTACCAGAACAGTTCAGGGATTACCGTTGGCGGTGCCGGTTCTGTCAAAAGGGATTGAGTATTCCAGCAGTTCCCTGGAAAGGTAGGATTCCCTGAATATCGATCTGGACTCCTTCTCAAGCAGCCGAAGGTCGCTGACCCTGGGGCTGTAATGAAACAGGTAGAACCTCTTCACCTGGGCTTTCAAGGCTATCTCTGCTGCCTGTCTGGACGATGTGTGGCCAAACTCGTTCACCTTTGGCTCAAGGCTTGAATCAGTCGTGGTCTCATGGATTAAGACATCGGCATTCCTTGCAAATTCGCTCATCTTCTCCGGCATTGGCCGCGTATCGCCGGAATAGACGAGAATTCTGCCCTTCCTGATGCCTCCGGATATCTGATCGAGAGTGTACGTTTTCCCGCCGTGTTCGGCTGTCCCGTTTCTCCTTATGGTTTCTATGAGCCTGTCCGGCACTCCTAGTTCATCCACCTTTGCCCTGTCAATTCTGACGAGGTCCTTCTCCCTGAACCTGTAGGAGTAGGCAGGGACTGGATGGTCAGTCTTCATGGCAGAAAACTCGAATTCCCCCAGGTCATAATTCTGCCCCGGCTCAATCTCCCTGACAATTATATCGAAATTTAGCCTGTAATACCCCACGGAAAGGGCATTCGAGAGAATCCTGCTTCCCATCTCGGGACAGAAGATATTGAGAGGTTTCTGCCTGTCGTTGAAGGACATGCTCTGAACAAGCCCAAGGAGCCCAAGGAAATGGTCTCCGTGGAAGTGGGATATGAAGACGTTATCCACGTCCATGAAGGATAGCTGGCTCTTCATCAGCTGCTTCTGTGTGCCCTCCCCGCAATCTATCAGGTTCACAACGCTGTCCACCTGAAGCGCAATTGAGGGCATGGCGCGTCCAGGGGACGGCCATGATCCGCCTGTGCCAAGGAAAGTCAACTTGAATAGGGAAGCCATTGCACGTTATTGGAATGTCCAATTAATATCTTGCATGGCGCCCCGTCTGCGCAGGGATTATTTTTGGCGTAGCGATCCTGTCCAGTGCAGAGGGAAGATCCTCGACAGACTTTATCCTGAGCCTGCGGCTGGCGAGATGCCACAAGCCAGAATCCACCCTGGTTCCGAGACTCACCAGGAAACCTGTCAGGGAATTTTTCAGCATGATTCCTTTCCTGTCCATGTCGGTCAGAATGATAATCTCCCTGTAACTCCGCGATATAGATTCTGAAAAAGCCATAAGGCTCATTCCAGAATTGAGTTTTATGATCTCCCCAGGAAAGCCGAGGCTGCGTAAGCTTCGGATATCGTTATCCCCCTCGACAATGATGGGGACGGAAAGGTTCCTCTCCAGATAGTGCTCAAAAAATTCATAAATCTTGCCTCTTTCGAGCGGCATCCCTAACCAATGCCAAAAGCCGGATAAATAATATTTGCTTCCTGCGGTGTTCGATCAGTATTTCCAGGCAAAGGCAAGCTGTTGATCCACCCGGATGTCCACGTTCAGAGGCTGAACCTGCCTATTGCCCTTGGGAAGGGAGTGGTCTCCTCGATGTTGGGGATTCCGGTAATGAAGCGCACCAGCCTCTCTATCCCTATGCCGAATCCTGCGGATAAAGGCAGGCCCATACCAGCGACCTCAAGATAATACTTGAACTGATCGAAGCTCTGGTTCTTTTTCCTTATCCTCTCCCTTATTTTTTCCAGTTCATATTCCCGCTCCCCTCCGGAAAGAGCCTCCCCAAATCCCTCTGGATAAATCATGTCCATGTCTAGCAGGATCCCGGGCCTTTCAGGGTCTTCCCTGTCATAGAATTCCCGGTCGTTGAGAGCAATGTCCTGTATGAAGAATGGGTCGGGAGAACGGAATGAAAGGACTGTTTCAAACTCTTCCCCGTATTCTCTTTTAGCCTCTGTGGAATCGACGCGCATAAAAGGCCTGGAAGGCACGTGCAGTTTCCTTCTGAAATAATCCAGGTCACTACTGCAAGTGGTTATCACGCGCCTTATGACGTAACAGTACATCCTTTCGGCAATTGCAATGACTTCATTCCTTGATGCACCCTTTACTTCCATGTCCAGCTGCGTGAACTCCGCCAGATGCCTTCCCGTCCCTCTCCTTTCCAGTGGCTCAAGCCTGACATTCGGGGAAAACGCGAACAGTTTATCGTACGAGAGAAGGGCGATTTGTTTGTGGAAGATCATGCTCTGGGTCAGCGAGTATCTGTATCCGTAATATTCAATGCCTGTTCCCGCAACGGGGTGGTTCAGCGGATCAGTGATCGGTCCTATTATCACAGGGGGAATCTCATAGAATCCCTCCTGCAGGAAGAAATTCCTGAGATACCTCCTAACCTCCGAGTTTACATGAAGAATTCTCCTTGCACGTTCGGTGGAAAGGCGATCATGCAGTTTCCTGAGTTCCTGTTTCTCCTCCTCTTTCAATCCGTGCTGGCTGACCACATGGGAGGAAAAAACAAAAGGTATCTAAATGTTGGTCATAAAATAATGTCAATGTGGCAATATCTGATAATATGTTAATAATATTCCTGACATTTAGACAACAATGGGAACAAAACTTGACGACATGGACCATGACATTATTGCTGAACTTGAGAAGGATTCCAGGGTTAGCCCCACCGTGATATCCAGGCGTTTGAACATCCCGAGGACTACCGTTAAGTCAAGGATCGACAGAATGATCCAGGATGGCTTCATAACCGGGTTCACCCTGAAAAGAGATTTCTCCAAGTTTGGTCTGCCAACCACAGCATTCGTACTGATATCCTATGATTCCTCCAGCGGGATACCGGAAAGTGAAGTTGGAAGGTCACTTAGGAGAATCCAGAACGTGGAGGAGGTCCACATAATATCAGGGGAATACGACCTGCTCGTGAAAATCAGGGGGAAATCGGTGGAGGATGTTGGAGATGCGGTCGTGGACAGGATGCATGCAGTGCCTGGCGTTTCCCGCACACTGACAGTAACTTCATTCCGGGAAATTAAATGAGGAGCTAGTGCAGGTTCCGGCGATCCAATTCCACTTTATGGCATAACAAGCAGTAAATGCAATTCACCTCTGTCAGATTTCAGGCGTCATGTCCTTACTTCTCCTTGGTGAAGCGATCAATGGCAGCCCTTATCTCCTCTATTGATGCGGAATTCTCAAGAGTGATGATATCACCCGGTATCTCGCCAACAGCCACTGCCTTCACCACCCTCCTCATTATCTTTCCGCTTCTTGTCCTGGGAAGGTAGCTGACAATGTGGATCTCATCGGGAACATATATCGGCCCAAGGGTTGCCCTGATAAATCTTCGGATCTTAGCCGCAACATCCTTTTTGGCGGAGTACTGATCCTTGAGCACCACGAAAGCAACTATAGCCTCCCCCTTGACCTCGTTCGGGCGGCCGAATACGGCAGCCTCTGCAACTTCCCTCGATGAAACAAGCGCATCCTCGATCTCAATGGTACCCAGCCTGTGGCCTGAACCAATCCAGTATCTTTGCAGAATCTCCCCAGAATTCTTCCTGATCTTTCAATGACCTGGAATACAATTCCCTGTAGATTGAAATCCCGGGATGGTATCTTTCTTCCATGGGAAGAACGAGATCGGA
>JAJYPW010000105.1 GCA_021795055.1 Thermoplasmata archaeon | reverse complement strand
TCTCTTCAACTATGAGAACATGACATTTTTCAGGCTCGCATCTGCCCCTTTGCATGACCCCGGTTATAATTTCATTGGGTCTTTTCATCATGGGGGTTCTGCCTGTTTCCTTTTTTCGTGGACAGGCGGGACGTACCTTATCTCCTTATGGGAGAATCTATCTTACATAATGTACTATTACTCCGGGTCTCTGGACACCACCAGTGTTGTCTTTGGAACGAATGGCAACTTCTCGGCATTCAACACGATGGGGATTCAGCACTTTTCCTACAGCTTCAAGCCGGAGGGAAATACCAGCCTGCCATCCTTCCTGAGAAATTACACCCTTCTGGCGACCCGTATGGAATCAGGTCGGTTCACAGCCTTCCTGACAGATTTCTCCAGCGGGTACAAACTGACTGTTGACCAATCTGGCGCAATAAACCTTACCGCTGATCTATTCCCGAAAGCACAATTTTCCGGGATCGTCTCCCTTGTTTCCACAACCGTTTCCAACTCGAACTCAACTTCGGTTCTTGCGATTGCCGAAAATAACTCAGCCCTGGATTCTCGAATACTGGATGATGCAGGATTGCTTTACTTTCCATCTCAGGGAATGGCAGCGGCCTTTCCCGGAATGGAAATTCTCGCATCCTCAGTCGGCATGGTCAATCTTGGATCGGGGAAGTTTATCAACATCACAATGAACAGCCAGCCAATAAATTCTGTATTTGGCGACAATGGATCCGGCACTCTCTGCGTTGTTGCGGGCACCGTGATCTATGTCTTAAACGCTGGCCTGCCCACGCCTATCCGGGGATCGCTTTCTTTCAGATCTCCCGGAAATCTCCTGCTACGGGGGAACAGTACCATTGATGTGCCCGTAAACAGCACCTCCCCATTCACGTCAACACTGTCGATCGACGGAAGGATTTTCACAAGCAATTCTCCGCTGGTGTATGCAAATACTTCAGGCATCCCATCGGGCAATTACACTTCAGTAATTTCCGTAGGCAATTTGCAGGGGTTCCTCCAGAATGCCAGCGTGCTTGCCAGGGTAGATCATTATTCTCCTCTTTTCACCATTTCTGCAGGAAATTATTCCTATGTGTCAAACGGTTCGGTCATTTACTACAATATTACGGATCCCTGGATGGTCAAGTCCCTCTCTGCATCTTACGACGGAGACACGCTTAATCTGAATTCTACAGGTTCTCTCAACCTTTCGGGAATAAGCATGCCGGAGTACTTGTATCTCAATTTCACTGCCACCGATTGTTTCGGCTACGAGTTTCATTTCAATTATGTGCTGAAAGGAGAAGTTATTAGCAAGGAAAATTTCACCACATCCCTCAGGTCTGGGAATATTTCCGTTTCATCTGAGAATATATCCTGGACCAACCTTTCCTGGGCCCAGTACTACATTGTCAAGGTCGGGTATGCCGATTCGATAATTCACACAAATTTCACAATGCTGAAACTGAACGAGGGGACCCAGGCAGTCAGCCTCTATGGTGTTTCATTTTCCGGCCAGACTGTGCTGCTTCGGTCTGCCTTGATCAATGTAATTGACTATCCTCCCTTGCTCAACCTGGTTTTTCCCGCGATCACCTGCTATTCTTTCTTTGGCAATTCTCTGAACGACAGCCTTGCCATTGACACATGGACGAATATCACAAGCACCATCATGGTGAAAGTCATTCATGATGGGGCCACCCTCTTTAGCATGAAATTCCCGGACTCAGCCAACTTGACCTTTGGCCCGGAAGATCCTGTTTTTTCGCTCAACGGAAACTATACTGTGCTGATTAATGCGACTTCGCCAAGCGGTACGTTCGCCGTGAAAAGCTTTTTCCTGCTGGTAAACAACACAGTTCCCCCGGAGCCGGAGCTGCCGCAGGCACTGTATTCCAACACTACCACTCTGCACATGTCACTTCCCGGGATTTACAGGTATTCCGTGATCCTGACTTCTGGAAACTACACCGGTACTCAGAACTTCTCCACTGGAAACGTATCTGTTCTGCTCCCCTACATTGACGAAAGGTATACCATGACAGTCAGGAGGTATTCTGACTCTGGAAACTCAAACTACTCCTCCGTTGAAGCTCTTGCTTATGATTTACGGCCACAAATATCGCTGACTGCGTCCAGCGGTGCTCTCATAGCGTCGCCGGTCATTCATCTGGCTTATTCGTTGAGTGATCCGGTTCCTCAGGCCACTATTCTGTTGATGGAAAACGGCAGGTCAGTGGAAAACCTGTCCGCAGGATCCGGCAATGTCGCTGTGCGCCTTGAATCAAACGGGATTTACAACTTCACAGTGGAGGCCCGGGATCTATGCGGAAATTTCAATATGTCCACGAATGTCACGGTCCAGAACCTTTACTATTCTGATGTGGCATCGGCTTCAATTGGTTCCTTCTCCATGTTTTCTGGCTGGGAGTTCACTGCAGATCTTGAAGGCGTTATCACCCCGGAGGTGCAGGTGCAGTGGTACGTGAACGGAAAATACGCAGGCAACAGCACGGTGCTTAGCGTTAACCTGCCCGTGGGCAAAAGCAATATTGAGTTGGTGGTTCTCTTTGACGGCAGGGCGTCGGTAAGCAGGACAGCCGTAGAGAATTACGGGTACCTTCCGCTTGTCGCGCCTGCTTCGGCATTCCTCTGCTGGATTGCACTCTTTGCATTCTACGGGATCAGGTCTGATGCGCAGATCACTGCACTCATAATGGGTTCCATGGGAAAGCCGCTGAAGGAAGTGGCCAGGAAGGCTGCCCGAACAGGCTACAACAGGCTTGCGTTCAGGCGAACACTGAAATGGCTGAAGTCGCATCATAGGATAGCAATCCTGGACGATCCTGACGGAAAACTATATGTTATGGAACCGTGGCTGAACAAATAAAATTATTTAGCTCGTTTTGTTCAGCCATGCCTAGATGAGATCCTCAAAGATTGCGATTCTTTCAGTCGTGGTGCTGGTGATGCTGCTGGCGATACCGTCAGTTTCAGCTGCTTCCACTCCCACGCTCAACCCTCCGCCGAGCACGCTCCCGGGTATCACTTATTATGTGGTGGGATCACAGGGGGTTCATTACACGATAACAGATGTTCAGTGGAAAGCATTGTTCAGCAACATCATAGACAATTCCAGCTATATCGGTTACAACTGGAGCCAGAACCTTACGCAGTATCTCATTATATTCGATCTCAACTACACCGGACTGAATCCATACGGCATGGCATTCGTGACTGCACTCATGAACATCGGATTTGATACGGTTGCCAACATGTCAAAGGCCTTCAACATGACCAAGAACCTGAATTCACAGATTTCCGGCTATACAAATATACAGGCTCTTGATGCAGGCGCATATCCGGGATATTCCTGGTCTGTCCCGATAAAGAACAATAGCGGAATGGACACGATTTATTTCGGCGTATTATTTGCCATTGTGGCTTCCATAGTCATTCTTTACTATGTGTTCAACCGCAACAAGTAGGCAGTTATGGCTAAGAAAAAACTGGTGGTAGGCGTTACCGGTGCGTCCGGCAGTGTACTGGCTTACAGGCTTCTAACGCTGTTGAAAGGCCATGAAGTCCACCTTATAATGAGCGAGAATTCCGGCAAGGTCTTCACCTTTGAAACTGGAAAGGAGGTCGCAGAGCTGGAGCAGCTGGCAACCAACAGTTACGACGATTCCGATCTAGGTGCAAGAGTGAGTTCAGGAAGTTTTCTCTTCGATGCTTTTGTCATAATTCCCTGTTCCATTTCCACCCTGTCCAAGATTGCCTCCGGCATTTCAGACTCGCTGATCACTCGAGTTGCGTCCGTGGCCCTGAAAGAAAGG
>JAJYPW010000104.1 GCA_021795055.1 Thermoplasmata archaeon | reverse complement strand
CCCACGAACACCTCCGTCAGCAGTGAATTTTTCATACCTCTTTTCAGGTATTCGTCGTATGCCCTTTTGACCTGGCCCAGTATTTCACCCTCTCCAACCGAAAGGGAATCAAGGCCGCATGACACCCTCAGGAGATGGTCCAGTGCGTCACTTCCGGTCAGGCGTTTAAGCTTACCGTTGAGAAAAGAGAATCTTATGTCGTCAGGAGTATCCGAAACAAAATAAAATTCCAGCCTGTTACAGGTTGCCAGAAACACGAACGGTTCCCTGCTGGTGGAACTGAAACTGCTGATCCACTGGTTTTCAGGTATCCTGAGAAATTCCTCGAGTGTGGATGCACCCATCCTGTAGGTCCACCCGATCATGCACAGTGAAGGCATCATATCACAGCAGTAGCGTTGGTATCACTGAATGTTATTTAAACAGTTCATCCATGGGTTCCGGAATGGTCGAATCTGTGGCGGCAGTGGTGCTTCTTGTCAGGGATGACTATACTCTTGTGATAAGAAGGGCAATCGTGGATGGAGACCCGTGGTCTGGCCAGATAGGGCTGCCGGGAGGTCACATGGAGAAGGGCGAGACATCCAGGGATGCAGCCAGGCGGGAGTGCATGGAGGAAATAGGCATAGATCCGGAGATACAGAGGTCTATTGGAATATTCGGGACCCATATTGCGGGGATAGCCGTGGAGGCATTCCTTGGAACTGGCAGTATCGAGGAGGCGCATGTGAATTCACCAGAGGTTTCTGACGCGATTGCGATCAGGCTTTCCGATTTGAGAAGGGTCGGCAATGAGTATCATTGCGTACAGTTGGGTAAGGACGTCATTTGGGGGCTCACGTACAGGATTATGAGTGCTTATTTCGAAGGCAGAAACCCAGATGCCTATGAAAGTGAGAGAAGAAATTCTTTTGCCGAAGGCTGATTTTCGAGAGCCCATAAAGTTAGGGTGCTTTTTACTCCCTAAAAATTAGATGAAAAGGGTTTAATATATAAATGAATGAGGGCAGCACCGGGTAATTTTAATGCCAGAAACAGAACAGGATTCTACTGCAAAAAAATGTCAGGAATGCGGATCCACTCATATCATACGTGATTATGAAAGAGGGGAACTTATTTGCAATGATTGCGGAATGGTCTTGGAGGACTCCTTCATAGATCAGGGGCCGGAATGGAGATCGTTTGATTCAGATCAGGATGAGAGAAGGGCACGAACCGGATCGCCAATGACGTTCCTGAGCCACGACAAGGGACTTGCCACGGAGATCTCCTGGTCAAACAAGGATTACTATGGCAAGAGAATACCTCATAAAAACCGTGCTCAGATTTACAGGGTGCGAAAATGGCATCAGAGGATCAGGGTAAGCAATGCTGCTGAAAGGAACCTTTCACTTGCGCTCCAGATGCTCAACGACATCGGGGTAAAGCTTGGCATAGCAAAGGATATCAAGGAGACTGCAGCCCTGATTTACAGGAAAGCAGTGGAAAAGAATCTCATAAGGGGAAGGAGCATTGAGAGCATAGTATGCGCAGCCGTATACGCAGCGTGCAGGAAGATCAACCTTCCAAGGACGCTGGATGAAATTGCAAAGGCTTCCGATGCAAACAAGAAAAAGATTGGCAAGGCATACAGGCACCTTGCAAAAGAACTCGGCCTCAACCTCAAGCCCACGACACCATATTCCTATGTCGCGCAGTTCTGCAACAAGCTTGACCTTGACAAGCAGGCTATTGTTATCAGCGAGGACATCGTCAGGAAGTCCATCGAAAGCGGCATATCTTCAGGGAAGGGCCCGACAGGAGTGGCTGCCGCCTCGATTTACATAGCCTCTGTAATACTGAAGAAACCCAAGACGCAGAAGGAAGTGGCCAGGGTGTCAGGCGTGACAGAGGTTACCATCAGGAACAGATACAAGGAGATCAGCAAGATTTTGGGAATCAAGGAGCTGGAAGAACAGGCATAGGATGAAGATCGACGTCGTCGACAACGGTGGGCAGTGGACCCATCGTGAGTGGCGCGTGCTTCGTGACCTTGGCGTAGATTCAAAAATTGTGCCAAACGAAACATCGCTCTCGGAATTGGAAGGAGTGGATGGGCTTGTGCTTTCAGGCGGAGCGCCGAGCATTGTCAGCGAACTGGATAAGCTGGGCGCCATCAGCGAATATATCAAGAAACTCGATGTGCCGGTGCTTGGGATATGCGTCGGCGCACAATTCATTGCCCTCAGTTATGGCGGTAAGGTGGGACCCGGAAGCACACCGGAATATGGAAAGACTTCGATTGAGGTCTGCGACAATGCGGGTATCCTCGCATCCCTGCCTGCCAGGGTCACTGTATGGGAAAACCATAATGACGAAGTTAAGAGCCTGCCGGAGGAATTTATTCTGCAGGCTTCATCGGCAACATGCCATATTCAGGCATTTTCCCATAGAAGTAAGCCCATTTTTGGCCTGCAATTCCACCCCGAGGTGAACGACACAGAATACGGAGAAACTATTTTCAGGAATTTCGTCGGCATCTGCCGGGAATGATTGCCGCTGTGCAATAAAACTTGATGTAATCAATTAAATACGGCAGGAGCAATTCCCTTACATGAAGATCGAGGCTTCTACAATTATAGGGCTATCCGTGTATACGCATTCAGCGGTCAGCGTGGGTGAAGTCTCGGATATGATAATAGATTTCACAACAGGATCAATATACGGGCTTTATGTCAACAACACTAACCCCGAACTTGTGGATGGCGGCGTACCTATTTCAATTCCATACCGGCTTGTGAAGGCGCTGAATCATATCGTGATACTCAAGACCTTCCCTGATCACGTAAAGGTGAAGCCTGAGGAAATGTAACTCACCTATGGGTGAAGTATCCGGTCCCTTTTCGGGGAAAACTGTTAACGTATCCATATCTCTCCATCTGGACTTCTCCTTCAACTTCCCTTCCTTCTGGTTCGAGCAACCCACTGTCGATAGTTCCATCGGGCTTTACAACAGTGAATTCTATCGATTTTTCCGGAGCCCAGTGTATGATTCTCCCTTTCCTTGACAGATCCTGCACCTTTGAGTAGTTAAGTTCACCATTGACTTTAGTGACGTTACACAAATCCTTCAACCTGACAGTCTCTCCGTCGGAAATTGAGAGCCAGTCCTCGGTCGTTACGTAAACGTGGGATCCGGCCTTCACGCTGTATCGCCTGGTGCCCAGTTCCGGTCTGGATGGATGGAAAGGTATGGAGGAGTCAATATCAGGTGCCCCGTTTATAACAACCTTATGCGGGTCTTTCACAAAGAACAGCCTTCTGGCATCGGAATCGATGAACCCCTTGTTGATTGAATTGAAAATCTCCCAGGAGAAGGTTGCGTCTACATCACGGAGGCCGGAATCGATCCAGTATTTCCTGAAAGTTTCCTTCCGGTATCCTCTCTTGAGCAGAGCCCTGACCGTGAGAAGACGCACGTCATCCCAGCCTGAATAGTTGCCCTCCCTGATACCCTTCTTCATCAAAGAAGTCTTTAGCAGTGCGCCCGGATAGCTGATCATGCCATAATGGAAGTAGAAGGGAACTTTCCATCCATTATAGTCGAAAATGAACCTCTGCCTGTACGTGTTGTTCAGCTGATCCCTCCCCCTGATTACGTGGGTAAGGCCGAGGAAATGATCGTCAACTTCCAAAAATCGGGCGAAGCTTTCGGGGAGGACGCTGCCGTCAGCGGCACGGGCTGGCGGGCGCTGCTGGCAGTTCGGTTGGGCCCGGCGCTGATCGTGGGGCTCACGCTGGCCGCGGTCCAGCAGTTCGGTGGCATCAACACGGTGATCTACTACGCCCCGACGATCATGGAGAAAA
>JAJYPW010000103.1 GCA_021795055.1 Thermoplasmata archaeon | reverse complement strand
CGCCGGGGATGTGTTTCGTGCTGGTTTTTACCTTGGCATTTACCTGAACATGAGCATTGCCGATTCCATAAGGCTGGGAAATTCTGCTGCATGGATATACTTGGACGGAAATGGGTTTTCCGGACTCAGCCGATCCTCCCTGCTGGACCTGATTGAAAAGTGAATGCAGGGTACTGCCTTTCCGGTTTCAACCGACGAACTATGCGATAGTTCATTTAACAAGACGCAATAAGGCATGAGTTTAAATTGGTAAATTTCGAAGAAATGGAACTTGATCAGCGGATTTTGAATTCTCTCAAAAGCATGAAATTCCTTCAGCCTACCGAGGTTCAGGAGGTAACCATTCCCCTGGTTCTCGGAGGCTGGGACGTGACTGTGCGCGCCAAAACAGGCACAGGAAAAACCGGAGCTTTCATGATCCCAATTACGCAGAAGATATTGAACAAGGATGGGCTTCGCGTGCTTGTCCTGGCCCCAACGCGGGAACTGGCCAAGCAGGTTTCCGAAGTTGCATCAAGCATTGCAGCAAACACCCGTAAGAAAGTGGTTACAGTGTACGGCGGAGCGTCAATCAACACGCAGATCGATGCCCTGCGAAGAAAACCCAGCATAGTCGTTGGTACTCCCGGAAGGATTCTGGACCTGATTTCAAGGCATGAACTGGATCTGTCCCTGATTGAACATGTGGTTCTTGATGAAGCTGATGTAATGCTTGACATGGGTTTTGTTGATGACATAAAGGATATACTATCATTTACTCCACAGAACCGTCAGACCCTGCTCTTTTCGGCTACGATGCCCAGCGGGATTGTCCAGGTCGCAAAGAGATATATGAAGAAGGACAGGAAGAATATAATCATCGGAAACGAGGAAGAACGTACGGTGGAAACAATAACCAATTACTACGCTATTTCCGAAAGAAGAAACAAATTTGGCATGCTGCTGGCTTACATCAAGCATTTCAAGCCGGAAAAAACCATAATATTCACCAATACCAAGGAATATGCAAATCGTGTGTTTTCTGCCATGAAAAGGGAGAAGCTTGATGCGGTCCTCCTCCATGGCGATATTACCCAGGCACAACGGGAGGCTGCACTGCGGGAATTCAAGAACAAGACGAGTTACCTTGTTGCGACAAATGTTGCTTCCAGGGGGCTCGACATTCCCAAGGTTTCAGACATTATCAACTTCGACGCCCCTGAGGAAGCGAATGTGTATATTCACCGGGTAGGACGCACCGCGAGAATGGGAAGGGATGGCAGGGCGTTCACGATATTTACCGATGCGGAAGAATACCTTATACCGGAGATCGAGGATAAGGCAAACATTAGAATCAGCCAGCTTGGACTCATTGCAGAAGAGCCTTCTGAACCATTTTACAAGAAGAGCACTAGAACGGATAACGGTACAAGGAATTTCCACAGGGGAAAGGGAAGCAATGGAAGCAATACCCATGGAAACCCAAGGCGCAAAAAAACCGGCGGAAGATCATACGAGGGATACGGAAAGTCATACAACGACTACATGTGAAATGATTCAGGCCACGATGCCTGTTTTATACACAATATAATACTGATCGGAGAAGACCGCGGTGAATTGGCTGAGGTTGATATATACCCCGCTCACCTTGGAGTTTTCCCAGGAAGCGGGAATTATCACAAAGCCGATGTTGTAATTTGTCATGTTCAGCCGGGAACCGTTTGATCCGGGATCTGTGAGTATGCCGATTGCGGCGTTCCTTTCGTTTATCTGTATCTCACCAAAAATAAATCCTTCGTAGACGATTATCCTTATCCCGTCTATGGCTGAAAGCGTTTGCCCGAAATATGGTGCCAGCACAGTGTAGTTTCCAAAATGCGTAGCATTTGCACCATAATCTATCAACTGCTGATCATACTGGAACGGTCCGCTGGAGTAGTATTGCGCAGAATTCTGATCCAGATACACCTGCAGAGGCCCCAGAATCAGCGTGCTGACCAGCAGAACAGCAGCCACCTTTCCTGCGGAAAGTTTCCTGCGTTTTCCTGCAATTCTTATTTTCAGTTCACTGAATTCCGGCATGTTCATGCAGATTATGGCAGTGAACATTGGAAAGAGATAGAGCACTATTCTTGCTGTAACCACCTCGTCCCAGAACACAAAAACCGAGAGCGGCAGCAACATGATGATGGAGGGAGGGAAGGGATTACCGAAGTCAATTTTCTTCTTCGAATTGATCGCATAAAGCCCTATGAATCCAAGGATAATTCCTATTATCACGATTGATGGGATCATTGAGAGCACGACCGTAAAAGGCTTAGGAACTGTCTGGAATATTCCGCCTCCCTGGGAATATGAAACCCTAAATGTATTGATCAGAAACGACAGTCTGGGCAACCACCATAGTGCTCCGACAACGACGCTGGTGACCAGGGAAAAGAGCGAGAACAGGAAGGAGGTTTTCTCATGCCGTATCCAGTAATAGGTCGTCAGTAGAAGCATCAGATACGCCGTGACAGCCCAGGTCAGGTCGTGGGACATCGCAATCATCCCCGACAGTAAGATGGACATAACAGCGTATTTCCTGAAGTCAACCCCACCTTTCCTGAGATTATAAAGCAGGACGAGTAGGGAGAGGAAGAAAAACTGGGAGAAAATATAGGCATAACCTCCCCAAGGAAGTGAGTAAATGTCTGCTCCTATCAGTGACACCAGCACCATGGCGATGGCCGAGTGACCCCTGTCTCTGTATGGATAGCCTGTTGAATAAACCAGGACCGAAGTCAGAGAGCTGAAGACTATTGTAATTGAAAGAAGGGAATAAGAATAAAAATATGTAACCTGTGTCGAAACGAATGGTATTGACAGGAGATAGCTTAGATAAAACAGTGCAGGTGGGTATATGTATTCCGAACCCGGATAGTAAAACTGGTTAATCGCAGGGATCGATCCACCGCTGAAATGAATTTCCCTGACGTATGTGGCAAACTGGCCGACATCCCCGGATGGTATCAATCCAGGCAGGAATATTATGAAATCAGCTACCAGAGAGAGAAAGAACACAATGGCAAATTCGTAGATTCTCTTCATTGCGACACTTTGCTGGAATACAATTTAGCCATCCCATCAGCTATGGCGTCCCAGTCGTAATCCGCAGTGAACTCCAGGGCATTCCTGCTCAACATATTCCACTCCTCCTCGTTGTTGTAGAGGTACCGGATTCGGGACATCAGATCGACAAAATCCGAAGAAATAAGCCCGTTGTAACCGTTCTTAATCACTTCGTTGGCGGCATAGTTATATTCACTCCTGACAGTAACCACCGGTATTGATGCGGCCATGGCCTCAATCGAGGCTATGGAAAATCCCTCCCGATAGCTTGGGAGAACGAACAGCCACGCTTTCCTGAAGTAGTCCAGCAACTCCTCCTGATCAATATGGCCATGCAGGCTGATGTTCTTCTTCCCGTCAATGATGGATTTCAGGAGATTAGACTGGCTTCCGTTACCAATAACGTGTAATTCCAGTCCGTCCATGCTATCCATGGCCCTGATGAGGCTGTCCAGTCTCTTATGAGGTTCAAGCCTGCCGACATAGATTATCTTTCCCCAATCCTTTTTTCCGTCTGACCGGAAGGCCTTTCGATCCACCCCGTTAGCGATCACGGAAACGTCCCCAATTGGGTAAGTTGTCTTAAGGAGTTCCTTCACAGTCTGCGATACGGCTATATGATTGGTGAACAGTTTTGAGACCTGTTTTTCCCAGTTTATTGCCAGCTTCCATATGAGCCCCTTTCTGCTGTAGAAATCCTTTAGCACCTCATGCCAGTGAAAAAAGCTTACCGGCGATCTACTTATTTCCTCCTTGGATTTCACGGCATGATACAGCGGAAATTCGTCAAAATTAAGGATA
>JAJYPW010000102.1 GCA_021795055.1 Thermoplasmata archaeon | reverse complement strand
TCTGAGAATTTCCTATCCAGCTAAACTCTTGGGATACGTTCCACACGCCCATCGTCCTGCTAGTATTGGAGTAAAGAGTCGCCAAACAAAGAGAAACAGGTAAATTTTGGGAAATATTATCATCTGGAATGAGAGTGGTTTCCACAACATTCTGGACCAGTTGATCGGTAGTTGTGCTGAATAGAGCTGAAGACGCAACAGAGTCTGGATAACATGTTAGGCTGTTTGAGGCGCCTGTTGGGCCCATCGTGCGTACGAAAACATTCTCCGAGAGCACTGGATCAGAATATACGATGGCGTTTGACCCTGCCTGGACTGTAAAACCAGTGTAAAATCCAGGTATTGCAGGGGCAGTCACGGTCAGTGTTCCAGATTCTAAGCCGGCAGTAGATACCTGTGTACTGAACGGAACATACGCTCCGGAGGAACTAATGCCCAGAAAATACACATTAAATGCAGTGCCGGAAGTTGCAGAGTAATCCACTGAAAACTGGATCACTCTATCCCCGTCAATCACAGAACCGCTGTCCAGTGCTATGCCATTTGCCTCCATCACGTTAAGATTGGAGAAATTAACGCCTACTGTCATGGCTCCACCATTCCCGCCCTCATTATGGGGGGGAGTGCTCACACCTGGCGATATAATTGGATCGATAGAGTAAGTTTCATTGGGCAAAATCGAAACAGGACCGAATGGAAGTGAAGTTATTACTGAATTCTGACCCGAATAAAATATACCGCCGTTGAATATTGATTCCTCGTTTATCCAAGAGATAGCGAGGTTACCCTGCCTTATTTCCCATGACGAGGCGGGCACTAGATACACAGAATTAGCAGCACCAGCACCGTGTAAAATTTCAGAATTGGTAAACCCTGAAACAATGCTGACGGGGTCCGAATGCTGTTGAATGGAAAACACCGCTGTGAATGTTTCATTATAGTGATTGAGGTTTGTTATGGAAATGCTGGAATCAATTCCCTGTGTGGCGAAAGAATAAGTCTCTGCGACCCTAACATCCTTGTTCCATAACATTATTCCTGCCGTGTTCTGCTGATCGTTAATGATCCTTACGGTTTGATAATTTGAAAAGTTTTCCAGAATAGGTTGCGAAAGGACCCCGGGTTGAACTGATCGGTATATCTTCCATAAAACTGGATAGCTATTTCCTTCGAGTACAACTGTAGCGTTAATTCCTTGAAGCACTACGGTTTCATTCCCCCAAGTATAAGTTATGTTCTGTGGAAAATGATTTGAGTTCAACTGTGTCACAGGTGGAAGCATCAGCATCAAAGCAATGACCATCACAATTAGGGTTAATGCCAAGTTCCTTGTCTTCCTTCGTAGTACAGCCAACCTGAAAAACGATCTGTACACAATCAAATAACACCTGGGTCTATTTAATATTGTTTAGATTGCATAATTCTCCCTGATTATTCTCACAATTTTAATCCCAACAGAAAAAATGTCACTCGATTTTATCATTCTTTTGAATGCGGCTGAGTGAGTTTCCATACACTGAGTTCAAGATGATCTCATCAGAAAGTCGTTTGACAATTTCTTACCAGATAACGCTCACATGATTGGGAAATCCCTGGAAGTGAACGTACAAAATTATATGTGCATAGACAGTAGCTTTCTTCAGTTGCAAAGCATGATAATTAGGCTTGTTGTAAGCATGTTCCGGAAGTTAAAGAAGATAGCAGCATGGGTACAAGGGTAAAGACAATTCTGAAGTAGACCAATGTCCAATTCCAAATCGGAAACATCCGGTTTTTTTTGCGGTTACACTATGCCATACGGATGAAGTACCGAATTGTTTGCTGAGCAGACAATACCGATACCCGGGATTAGAACCGGTTTGCAATGATGCGTCATAAGCCAATAATCAGCGTTTAATATATACCGGAGATAACAGCGCATGTTCCAAAACGATTTGCTGAAGGGTAAAACTATACTCATTACAGGGGGAGCTACAGGCATAGGATATGCAATTGCTGATGCAGCCGGCAGGCTTGGCGCCAATATATACCTGATGAGCCGTAATGAAGCCAACCTTCAGAAGGCGGTTGTGTCGCTCAAGGGTAATGGTATACGGGCAGACTACAGGGTCGCCAACGTCAGGGATAGTGAACAGGTCAAGCAGGCTATTGACTCGATATATTCCGAGGCGGGGCATCTCGATGTGCTAATCAACAATGCTGCCGGCAATTTTCTCAATCGAACTGAGAACATCAGTGAAAAAGGGTTCAGTGCAATAACAGAGACAGTGCTGAACGGCACTTTGAACTGCACTACACACCTGGGAAAAAAATGGATCAGCGATGGGAAAAGCGGTACAGTACTCAGTATAGTTGCGACATACGCCTGGACAGGATCTGCCTTTGTCGTTCCGTCTGCCGTGGCAAAGGCGGGCGTTCTCGCAATGACCCGTTCTTTGGCTGTGGAATGGGGATCAAAGGGGATAAGAATGAATGCTATCGCTCCCGGTCCATTTCTGACGGAAGGAATGGCAAGCAGGCTGATGCCCACAGAAGAAATCGTTGAAGCGGTCAGGAATAAGAATCCCATGAAAAGACTTGGCCAACTTGACGAGATTGCAAACCTGGCTGTTTTCCTCATTTCAGACGGATCTGGATTCATCAATGGCGAAGTGGTAACCATTGACGGAGGTGAATGGTTGATGGGTGCAGGTCAGTTCAATTCCTTGATGAACCTTGGAGATGGGTTCTGGGATTTTATCAATAGCATGAGGGAGAAAAAAGCTCAATGATCCCTGATTACCCTTCCTGAGAAAACGTAGACCTTTGTATCCCGCTCCAGGTATGATTTTGGCAGCAGCCCTGCTTTAATGCAAGTCTCCTCAAGAAATTCCTCCCAGCCGAAATTATGCTCTTCCGCTACCTGAGGAAGAAGCAGCCCCGAATAGAATCCCCTCCTGATCATCAAGCCGTGAAGCCCCCTCTTGAAATCTTTCCATTCCAGTGGATCGATCTGTTTGGGCGGGCCGAGTAGTGTGACCTCTACGTCTATTTTCCTAAGTTCATCTTCATCCAGCGGAGGAAAGCGAGGATCTTCGGTTGCGGCGTACTTGGCAGCCAAATATGTCTGATAGAATATCCCGTTATCGGCCTCTGGAAAACCTATACACCCCCTGAGCTGCGTCTCTTCATTTACCGTGACGAACACCCCGATCGCAGGCCCCTCATCCTTGGCTGGAGGTTTCCAATTTCCATGAACAGCATCCCTGACTCCTCTTCTAGCGGATTCAAGAATCATCCTGTCTAATGAAGTGTCAGTGTTATCAATGATATTTTTGGGATGCATGAATAAGCATCACTAAATAAGTAGGAATACTTTTCGTATCATCAGAGGAATGGATGCTGATCTTGAATGACTGCTCAAGCTAAAGACGACGCCAGGCTGCCGCGCTTCAGCGGCAGTTTTTATCCCGAAGGATCGCAGGATCTGGTAGCATTACTTGAAGAGTGCAGAAGGAAAGCCCGCCCAATAGAGAGACGAAAAATCAAGGGGATTATAGTTCCTCATGCCGGCTTCATCTACTCAGGATCAATAGCTGCATCCGGATACATTACGATGGCAGCTGCTGACAAAGGTACAGTCGAGGATCTGCTGCTGGTCGGACCAAATCACAGGGGGTATCCGCTCGAGTCTGTGATGGATGACCATGCATACTGGTCCGTTCCCAACGGCAGGATCGCCTTGAACGCTGAAGCGATTGGCAGGCTGTCTTCCAGAACCGGGCTCAGGGTTGACAGAAAATCCCATCAGATCGAGCATTCCCTTGAGGTCCAGATTCCCATGATCCTCGCTTTCACCCGTGCAAAAAGCATAACACCAATTATCATGGGAGATCAGGAAACGGAGTCTGTTCTGCAATTGTACGATGCGGTGAAACCCCTTCTGGATCAGATGACTGTAG